>NZ_JBIQNC010000034.1:0-30404 GCF_044462705.1 Xenophilus sp. | reverse complement strand
TTAACCAGGCCAGCGCGAATACCGAAGCGACAACGAACTGATCATCAACCGGGGGTCAGAACTCGATGTCGTCAGGGGGGCAGATCTGGATGGCGCTTGACACGGGGATGAGAAAAGGCTACCCCAGCGACGTCAGTCGCGAACAGTTCGAGCTTGTGCGGCCGTTGCTGGAAAGCGCACGCAGGAAGACCGCGCCGCGGCGGGTGGACCTGTACGAAGTGTTTTGTGCGGTGCTGTACCTGCTGCGCACCGGCTGCTCCCGGTCCGGTCATCATGAAGAGGTTCGGGAAACCGTTGGTCATCAGGCCGAGGTACGTGCGCGGGCCCGCAGCCCATTTCTCCGACAGTCTTTGCCCGTTCTTTCCCTCGAAGTCGACGCGAAGCAGCGAACCGGTCAGGGCGTCGAACCCCGTCGCGAAGACGCTTCCATTGGTGATCTGTCAGTTCGTAGCGGATCGGGCGAGACATTCAGGCTGGCTTCCTCCTGCCCGTATCGTCTCATCTCCCATGTTCGTCGCCCTGAATGTCGATTCAGCCTAGAGATCAAAGGCACCGGCCATTTCATCGATTAGTTCTCTCTGAAGGCGTTCGAAACGACAAGAGGGCTGCCTTCCAGCAAATTTGGGCATGAATGGGTCAGGCACACCTGTCCGATGACCAGAAAGCGCCTCGAGCGTCGCGAGGCCGCAGAATGGCACGCATACCTGCGAATAGCCGCCCTCATGCACCATGGCCAGCCGCCCTTTGCACACGGCCGAAGCGAGTTCCCGGACTTGCAGGGTCATCTGCCGGAATGACTCTGGATAGAGCTGCATGCGGGCCAGTGGATCCATGCAGTTCGCATCAAGTCCGCTGGCGACCACGATGAGTTCCGGCTGAAAGCGCTCGACGGCGGGAAACACCAGCCGCTGGAGGGCGTACAAGTAGGCCGCATGGCCGCCGCCCGGCAGCAGAGGGACGTTGAGGTTGTGATCGAGACCCTGATTCTCGCCTCGCTCGGCGAAGGCGCCCGAGCCTGGCGGATAGCAGTTTTCCTGATGCAGCGAAACGGTAAGCACATCGTT
Organism: Xenophilus sp.; assembly: GCF_044462705.1. Classification (NCBI taxonomy): domain Bacteria; kingdom Pseudomonadati; phylum Pseudomonadota; class Betaproteobacteria; order Burkholderiales; family Comamonadaceae; genus Xenophilus; species Xenophilus sp. The sequence goes on along the minus strand of NZ_JBIQNC010000034.1, from coordinate 29,340 downwards.
GCGGGCGTAGAAGATCTGCTGCGTTCCGTTGCCGTGGTGCACGTCCCAGTCGATCACTGCGACCTTGCCGAGACCGCGGCGTTCCTTCATGGCTTCGATCCCGATAGCGATGTTGTTCAGCAGGCTGAATCCCATGCCGGTATCGCGCGATGCATGGTGCCCGCATGGCCTGGTAAGCGCATAGGCGTTGTCGAAGTTCCCGGAAACGACCGAATCCATCGCCGTAGTGGCCAGTCCGGCCGAGAGCGCGGCGATCTCGTAGCCGCCCGGCCCGTACGGCGCGAGCGGGCCCAACTCGCCGCCGCCTGCGTCGCTGCCGGCCTTGAAGCGCGCGAGGTAGCTCCTGGAATGGACCCGGGACAGGTCTTCTTCGTCAGCCGCTTGTGCGCTCGTGACAGTCAGGCGACTTGTCAAGCCGGAGACGTCCATCAGTGCCTTGATGCGTCGCTTGGATTCGGGCGAATCGATGAAGCCCTCGACAGCCGACGGCTGGACCCACCCGCCGGCACGCATGGTCGATACGTAGTTGTGGGCCGGCTCATGCCAGAGCGTGCGTTCGTCATGAAGGAAGGCGGTTCTCATCCGACGCCCCTCAATCTGACTTCGATGAGTGGCGGTGCTGCTCGGGAACCGTCAGTAGTAAGACGATGCCGCTCGCAGCCACCACCGTTGCGCAGGCGAACATGCCGTAGCTCAGTTTGCCGGTGGCGGTGGCAAGGGCGCCCACGCCGGCCGGCGCGAGTATCCCGGAGAGATTGCCTACGCTGCTGATGATGGCGATCCCCGCGGCGGCCGTCTGGCGCGACAGGTGGCTGGTGGCGGCCGCCCAGAACACCGGCAGGCCTGCAACGTTTCCACCCACGGCCAGAGAGAGGAACAGCATTGAAAAGGCGAGTGGCATGGCAGGCGTCTGCGCCAACGCGAGACAAACTGCACCGGCCATCACGGCCACCGCGAAGTGCCAGCGCCGCTCGCCGCGGCGGTCGGACCGCCTGCCGTAGAAGATCATGCCGAGGCCGCCGGCTATGTACGGCAGCGTCGAAAGCAGCCCGATGTGTACCGTGTTCGAGATCCCCATACCCTTGATCAGGCTCGGAGTCCACAGACTGGTGACGTTCGCGCCGGACAGCACCATCATGTACACCAGAGAGAACAGCCAGACCTTCAGGTCCTTGAAGGCAGCCCACACCGACGGCGCTGCCCGGTCTTCATCGGCTTCGTCGCGTGCCAGCACGTCGACCACCGTGCGCTTCTCACGTTGAGACAGCCAGCGTGCGGACTTCACATCGTCGTCGAGATAGAAGTAGGTGAAGACACCCATGATCGACGACGGCAATCCCTCGATCAAGAACAGCCATTGCCATCCATCGAGCCCGCCGACTCCTCCCATGTTGTGCAGGATCCAGCCCGAGACTGGGCCGGTGATGATGCCGCCGACGGAGGTCGCAGCCATGAAAAGGCCGATCACCTTGGCGCGGCGCGCCTTCGGGAACCAGAAAGTCAGGTACAGCAGGATGCCCGGCAGCAGGCCGGCTTCGAAGGCACCGAGCAGGAAGCGCACCACGTAGAACTGCATGGGCGTCTGTACGAACATCGTGCTGGCCGACACAATGCCCCAGCAGAACATGATCCGCAGGATGGTCTTGCGCGCTCCGATGCGCTGCAGGATCAGGTTGCTCGGCACCTCGAAGAAAAAGTAGCCGATGAAGAAGATGCCGGCGCCCAGCCCGTACACGGCGTCGCTGAATCCCAGCGCATGCTTCATCTGCAATTGCGCAAAGCCGATGTTGATGCGATCGACGAAGTTCAGCACGAGGCACAGGAACAGGATCGGGATGATGCGCCGCGTGATCTTGCCGAAAACGCTTTCCTCGTCTTCATCCCCGGCCGCCATGGTCAGCCCATCGGCTGGCAATGTGCTTTGCATGCTTCAGCCCTCCTTGTCGGCCAGCGCCACCATGGCGCTAAGCACTTCACTCGCAGAGGAACAGCGGCCCACGGTGTTGGCTTGTTCGAAATATCGGTACCAGCCCGAAGCTTCGACACCGGCCATGAAGGCGCGAACAGCCTCGGCGCTGTCGGCCTGCCACACGGCCCAGAAGTCGTGAGCGATGCTCTGCGGCGCATGCCGGTCAACCAGGCCCCATGCGATCACGCGAACGCCGCTGGGGTGTCCCCCGGCGCTCGCCAGCCTGATCTGGTCCGCATAGTCCTGGCGTGCCCGTGGCGTCAGCTCATGCCACGTGTGCTTGAATGTCCAATGTTCGATGAAGATGTGTTTGTCGGCCATGAAATCGCCTTCGATGGATGCTGTGGATGCGGTGCAGCGGAAGATAGGCAGCTCTCTGCACGCCGAGTTGACCGACGGTGCACCCCGCATTGACCGTGGAGTCCGCGAGCGCCGAGCGGCCGACCCATGCACCCTCGATCAACCCCTGATGCGTGAACAGTCAATGTCACGAGGCAGGCGCTCTGACAATCCGCCGATGCATTCACCAGCCGGTATCCGGTTCTCTGACCTGATTGCCCCCCCGCGCGCATCGGCGGCGCCCGCGATCGACCGTGCGGCCGATGGCGCGAAGCGTTTGTCTCCGGCCTGCTTGTGTACGGCGTCGCGCGAGAACTTCCTTTCGCGCGTCGTGGAATCCGATCGGCATCGCATTGCCCCGGATGGCGACTGGCGCCGCCCACGCCGCCTCACGCGCCCGCTGGACTGGACTTGTGCTGCAGACGCATGGCATGCGATGAGCAAGCAGGCGGATGATGCCGCGCTGTCCGACGGGGCTCCTGCCGCCGTTGTGTCCCTCGTGCGCTGGCTGCAGCAGGACGGCGAAGGCATTGCTGCCCCGGCAGATGCTTCTCCCGGTGTCCCGCCGTCGCCCTCGCGTCACGCTGCAGCCTGCGAATCGTCCGAAGACGATGAGATCCTGTTGCGCGGGGGTCGCATCTTCACCAACGATCCGGATCAGCCATGGTGCGATGCGCTGCTGGTGCGGGGACGGCGGATCGTTGCGGCCGGAACCGGAGAAGCACTGGCCATGCAGGTGCGCCCCGGTGCGCGCGTGGTGGAACTGGCCGGCCGTACGGTGATACCGGGCTTCAACGACGCACACATGCACCACACGCCCGACCCCACGGGTGTGCGGCTGCCCATCGACCATTCGTCGAGTTGGGACGAGGCGCACGCGCGCATCGCAGAGGCCTGCGCTGCTGCGCCGCCGGGCACCTGGATCTTCGGAACGATGAGCGAGGCCGTCACCAACGCGCGCGACGCAACGCGTACCGTGCTCGACAGGATCGCCCCGAAACACCCAGTCATCCTGCTGGGTATCACGAACCACACGAACGTGGTCAATACCGAGGCCATGCGCCGACTCGGCATCGACGACCGTGCGCCGGATCCGGTCGGCGGCTGGTTCGAGCGCGTGCCGCCGTACGGACGCCTGAACGGGCGCATCCACGAATACGCCCAGTGGGCGCCGCAGCGTTGCTTCGCATCGATGGCCAGCGTGGAGGAGGGTGCCGCAAGCCTGCGCACGCTCGGCGCCGAGTGCCTTCGCCTAGGTATCACCACGCTGCAGAACATGTCATGGACGCCAGTACGGCGCTATGTACAGATGCTCGATGCGGCCGCATTGCCGATCCGTGTCCGCGTCATTCGCTTCCCGCCTTCGGGGCCGGCCGGCCGCCTGGTGCACGAGGACATCGATGTCGGTGCGCCCGCGAGCCCGCTGGTGACGGTGGAAGGCACGAAGTGGATCCTCGACGGTACCTGGGTCGAGCGCGGCGCGGCGCTCGGGCGTGGCTATGCGGATGCGCCTTGGCAGACAGGCCGTGAGAACTTCTCCCGGGCCGAGATCATGCAGATGCTCGCCGAAAGCTTGCGCTCGGGCGAGCACCTGCTCCTGCATGCCATCGGCACCGCGACCATCGAGAGCGTACTGTGCTGCCTCGAGGCCTTCGAGCCGCCGGTCGACTGGAAGCAGAGCGGCTTTCGCCTGGAGCATGGAGACGGGTTCACCGACGTGCAGATGGCCCGGGCGCGGAGGCTGGGCGTGCTGGTGGTGCAGAACCCCTCCCACTTCGTGCTGGCCGGACAGTATGCGAGCCGTTTCGGCACGGGCACGCGCTACGCGTCTTTCGGTTCACTGTTTGCGAACGGGATGGACGTGGCCATCGGATCGGACGGACCCCTCAACCCCTTCCTCGGCATTTGGGCCGCGACCACGCATCCGGCGAACCCGGAGGAAGCCGTCGATCGCGAGACCGCCGTGGCGGCCTACACCTGGGGCAGCGCCGTGGCCGAAGGCCTGCAGGCGGAAAAGGGCCGGCTTGCGCCCGGCTACCTTGCCGATCTGGCCGTGCTCTCGGCCGACATCTTCAGCGTTCCCGCCGAACGTCTCCCTGGCATCGAGAGCCAACTGACCATGGTCGACGGCCGGATTGCCTACGAGTCGCCGGTGCGTTGAAGTCAGGCCGCCACTCACGGCTGCGCGCTGAAGTGCTGCCGGTACCGTGCCGGCGGCATGCCATAGCGAGCCTTGAAGGCACGTATGAAATGCGCATCGCTGTTGAAGCCGTGATCGAAAGCGATCGACCCGATCGATCGGGCCGCATTCTTGGGGGCGAGCAGGGCCTGGCAACTGCGCTCGAGCCGAAGCTGCCAGATCATCTTCTCCGGACTCAGCATCTCGCCCGAGAAGGCCTTGTAGAGGTAGCGGCGCGAGCAATGGAGTGCCTTGGCGAGTTCGTCCACGGTGAACTCCGGATCGCAGGCTCGTGCGCGAACGAATTTTTCAGCCCGCAGACGCAGGCCGGCGAGAGAGTCTTCGGCTCTCGCGGGGACGCGGCGCTCGTCTTCCAGCATCGCGGCGACCAGTCCGAGGGAGGTATCCGCCAACAGGATGGCTGCTTGCTCTGCAATCCTTCCGATCTGCGCTTCCAGTGTGCGCAGATATCCGCTCAGGACGCTCTTCATGCCGCCTGTCTCCGGCTCGGTGCTCTGCGAGCTGAGCATGGCCGGCAATTTCATTCCCGTGAGCCGTGCGCGGGGAATTTGAAGACCGAAGAGCTTCGAGTCGGCCGGCGATTCCCAGGTATAGGGCCGGCGTTGATCGAGTGCGATCCAGTCGCCGGCGTCGAGGCGTACGGTTTCACCGTCGACCGTCACATCGGCGCAGCCCCTGAGCTGCATCGAGAGCTTGAAGTAGTCTCCGCCCTTGTCGATTGCATCGCGCGCCAGGCGCGTCACGCGCGAGCGCGAGATTTCCATGCGGATCGCGGCGATGCCGCCCATGTCGTAGACATCGAGGTGCGCATCGAGACTGTCGCCACCTCCGGTGTCTCGATGCAGCCGGCCGAAATAGGGACTCAAGGATGCTTCCCAATGGCGCCGCCGCTCGAGGCGAGGTACGTCGGAAGTTCTGAAGGAGTGCGCGCGCATGTCATCCCTCGAATGCTGAAACAGTATGCGTGCGAGCAAGTTTTGCGCCAATAGGGAAAGCCTTATGGACGCCGCTCGGGCGGGCGTTGCCGCGTCGGTGCGGCCGCGCATCGCGGTCGACGGGCCGATCGCATCCGTTGCCGTGGTGCATGCCCCAGTCGATCACCGCGACCCTGCCGGGACCGTGGCGCTCCTTCATGGCTTCGATCGCGACGGCGATGTTGTTCAGCAGGATCAATCCCATGCCGGTATCGCGCGATGCACGGTACCCACATGGCCTGGTAGGCGCATAGGCGATGCCCGTAGCCTGAGGTTGCCGTCCGCAAGAAGCTCGACCCGCAAGCGAGCAGCTGGATCGAACTGCCTCAAGGTCACGCTGCAACTGCTGTAGATGGCCTGCCTGCGCTTCGAGAGTTGCTTGCCGCGAGGACATGTGGGGGCGCTCGCTTGTGCCATGTGATTTGAACGCAGGCGCCATGGCGGCCGCGTGGGCGCCCAGCTTCAATCGAACAGTGTTGACATGCCAAAGCGGTGCATGTCCGAACCGCGAGAAGCACACCCATGGATTTCGAACTCTCTCCTGATCAACTTGACCTGCAGCAACGCGCGCGCACCTTCGTCCATAGAGAAGTCCTCCCGTTCTACCGTGAGTGGCCAGTTGCCAACTCCGACTACAGCCCCGAACTCAATGCGCACCTGAAGGCCAAGCTGGCCGAGTACGGCCTCGCCAAGCTGATCGTGCCCAAGGAATTCGGCGGGCAGGGCCTGGGGCCGATGGAGGACGTGATCGTGCTGGCCGAGTTCTCCAAGTCGCCGCGCCGCATGCCCGGCGGGCCGTTCGCGCCGTGGCCGGTGCTCTACAAGGCGCCAGAGAAGATCCGCGAGAAGTACCTCTATCCGGTGCTTGAGGGAAAGACGGGCTGGTCGATGTGCTTCACCGAACCCGAAGCAGGCTCGGACCTCGCAGGCATCCGCACGACGGCTGTGCGAAAGAGCGACCACTGGGTGCTCAATGGCACGAAGATGTGGCGCACCGGCCATCACTTCGCGTCGTACACGGCGGTCGCGGCCGTCACCGACCCGAGCAAGGGACCGAAGGGCATCAGCGTCTTCCTGGTCGACAACGACACGCCGGGATTCACGAAATCGCGCGACATCCCCGTGATCGCGCGGCAGTGGGGCACGGAGCAGGAGGTGCGGCTCGAGAACGTCATCGTGCCCGCCGAGAACCTGCTGGGCGCGGAGGGCGAGGGCTTCTCCATCGCCCAGCACCAGTTCAACCGCTTCCGCCTTCGGCTGGGCGGCACTTCGCTCGGCATGGCCGAGCGCAGCCAGGAGCTCGCCGTCGAGTACGCGCGTGAGCGCAAGGTGTTCGGCAAGGCACTCGGCGACAACCAGGCGATCCAATGGATGCTGACCGACAACCAGTACGACATCGAATCCATCCGCCTCAACACCTACTACGCGGCATGGATGGTCGCGCGCGGCGGCTACTCGGCCTCGCGGCTGCAGGCGGCCATGGTGAAGGCCTACTGCGTGGATGCGGGCCTGCGCGTGATCGACCGCTCGATGCAGGTGTTGGGCGGCCGCGGCCTCGCGATCGAGGACTACCCGTTCTTCGACTTCCACAACCTGCTGCGCATGTGCAAGCAGATGGAGGGTTCGACCGAGATCATGAAGATCGTGATGGCTCGGGAGATTCTTTCGGGCGAGCTGAACTGAGGCAGGGGACGGCGGCCCAGGCGGCCACCGTCCTCATGCGACAACGACGATCTTCCCGAGTGCACCTCGCGCATCGAGTCGAGCGATGGCCGAGGGCGCGTCGGCCATGCTGAAAGTCTCGGTCACTTCCGGCTGCAGCAGGCCCTCGCGCCACATCGCGAGCAGCGATTGCATGTTGCGGTCGTTGAGCTTGGGGTCTTCCTGCACGAAGCTGCGCCAGTCGACACCGACGATGTGGCGGCTCTTGAGCAGCGCCAGGTTGAGGGGAACGCTCGGTATGCCGGCTGTGAATCCCACCACCAAATGGCGGCCGCCCCGGCGCAGGCTGCGCAATGCCGGTTCGCTGTAGCCGCCACCGACCGGGTCGAACACCACGTCGCAACCGTCGCCGCCCACCGCATCCTTGATGCGCCTCGCGAGTGCCTGCTGCGCTTTCCGGTCCTCGACCTGCTCTTCGTAGACCAGGCCGTCCGAGGCCCCGCGCGCCATCGCGAAAGCCAGCTTGGAGGGTGACGACACGGCGGCCACCACGCGGGCTCCCAGCGCGCGCGCGACCTCGACCGCGGCCGATCCGACGCCGCCCGCGGCACCGAGCACAAGCGCCGTCTGCTTTGCGCGCAATTGAGCGGCGTCGCACAGGGCGTGGTAGGCGGTGGCATAGGCGAACATGAAGGCCGCCGCCTGCGTGCGCGGGGTATCGGCTGGAACGCGCACGCAGCGCTGCTCGGCCACGGCGATGCGATCGGCCATGGCGCCCCAGCCGCAGCGGCCGATGACGAGGTCGCCCTCGCGCAGGCCCGATACGCCGCGGCCCGCCTGCTCCACCACGCCGCAGAACTCGCTGCCGGGAATGAAGGGCCGCTCGGGCTTGACCTGGTAGAGGTCGCGGATCAGCAGGCCGTCGGGGTAGTTGACGCCCACCGCGGAGATCTTCACGAGCACCTCGCCGTCGGCGGGCACCGGATCCGGCAACTCCTGCCACACCAGCGTCTCCGGCCCCCCGGGGCGATGACTCACCCATGCTTTCAATTTCGGCTCCTGCAGTTGGCGCCATGATGAAAGGCCGGCCGCCCCGGCGCCATGACCCCTCCGAGCAAGCCGCATGGCGCGGCGCGCCATGGTCATGGAGAACGAGCACGGCGGTCATCGCGGCGGCGTGAGCCCGAAGGCACCATGGCGTGATGAACGACACGTCGAAGCACGCGCCTCCGCAGCCCACCGGTCCGCTGCGGGGCGTGCGGGTCGTCGAATTCGCGGGCCTGGGGCCGGTCTCCTTCAGCGCCATGCTGCTCGCCGACATGGGGGCGCGGGTGGTCCGCATCGAGCGCCCCGGGGCGATGGAGATGGAGCGCGGCGCGACCATGCGCGGGCGGGAGCGCCTCGCGCTCGACCTGCGCTCGACCGAAGGCCTCGCGACGGCGCGCGAATTGCTGCGCCATGCCGATGTGGCGATCGAGGGATTCCGGCCCGGCGTGATGGAGAGGCTGGGACTCGGCCCGGCGGAACTGGTTGCGCTGCGGCCGGCGCTGGTGTTCGGCCGCATGACCGGCTGGGGGCAGGAGGGTCCGCGCAGCCGGCAGGCAGGCCATGACATCGACTACCTCGCGGTCGCGGGCGGCCTGCATCCCATCGGTCCCGCCGAGGGCCCGATCGTGCCGCTGAACATCGTCGGCGACTATGGCGGCGGCGCGCTCTACCTGGCCGTGGGCGTGCTCGCGGCGCTGCACGAGGCGATGCGCAGCGGGCGCGGCCAGGTGGTCGATGCCGCGATCTGCGACGGCTGTGTCTCTCTGCTGTCGCTGATCCATGGCCTGCGGGCCGCGTCGCGCTGGCGGGACGAGCGGCAGTCCAACACGCTCGATGGTGCGGCACCGTACTACCGCAGCTACCGATGCGCGGACGGACTTCATCTGGCGGTGGGTGCGATCGAACCGCAGTTCCATGCCGAGTTCTGTGCGCGGTTGGGCCTGGACCTCAAGGCGTTCGCACAGAGTGATCGCGCACGCTGGCCCGAACAGGCGCGCGCGCTGGAACAGCTCTTCGCGGGCGAGCCCCGCCGGCATTGGGAGGCGCTGTTCGAAGGAAGCGATGCCTGCGTGGCGCCCGTCCACTCTCTCGCCGAGAGCACGCGCGATCCGCACCTCGTGGCGCGGGGCACCTTCGTCGAACTCGAGGGGGAACTGCAGCCGGCGCCGGCGCCGCGTTTCAGCCATTCGCCGGCGGTGCCGCGGCCCGCGATGCCTGTGATGGCCGATGCGCAATGGCTGGCGGACTGGGCGCGACCCGCGGACCTCGGAAGCTGAAGGCCGGCCTCAGGATGCGGGCGGATTGGCCCGGTACTCGGTGGGGCCTGTGCCCGTCCAGCGGCGAAAAGCGCGGTGGAAGGTGCTGTACTCGGCGAAGCCGAGTCGCAGCGCGATGGTCTCGAGCTTCACATGGCCCTGGCGCACCATGTCGAGCGCCGCGCGGCGTCGCACGTCGTCGCGCAGTTCCGAGAAGCCGCAGCCCTCGTCGATCAGGTGCCGCCGCAGGGTCACCGGTGTCATGTGCAGGCGGGCCGCCACGTCGTCCAGGCTCAGCGGCGAGCCCACCTGCGCGCGCAGGATGGACTTAACACGGTCGCTCGCGCGGCTCTGGTCGTAGTAGCGGGTGATGAGCGTGCGAGGCGCCTCGGAGAGAAAGCGGATCAGGCGCTCCTCGCCGCCGATGATCGGCAGTGAGGCGAGATGGCTTTCGAGCCGCAGGCCGGTGAACGGCTGCTCGAAGCGGATCTCGCGCGTGTCGTAGGTGCGCAGCGTCTCGGCGCTGGTCGGCCGGCGCGGATACGAGAACTCCACTGCGGTCAGCGGGATGCGTCGGTCGACCAGCCAGCACATGAACTGGTAGAGCAGGAAAATGGTCGCGCCATGCAGGCTCACGCGCCGCTCGGGCGAGAGCTTGCGCAAGGGCTTGAGCCAGACGACGGCCTCGCCGCCCTCGCGGCGCAGCTTGAGCGAAAAGTCGTCGACCACCAGCGCATAGAAGCGGCCGATGACAGCCAGCGCCTCACCGAGCGTGCGGCAATTGACGATCAGCCGGCACAGGGTGTGGAAGGTGCCCGGCGGAATCGGCCGCGAGGCAATGCCCCAGGCTTCGTCGCGCGCGCGCCGTGCCAGCAGGATCAGAAAGCGGGTGAATGCCTGCTCGGTGACGCGCAGCCCGCTCGCGTTCAGTTGCCGCGGATCGATGCCGGACCGGCGCAGCACCGCGTGGGCCCGCTCCGGCGGCAAGTTCGCGCTACGCAAGAACAACTGGACGAACCAGCCGGCGATCGGCGGCGGCGTGGCGCTCGGCAGAGGGCCGGAGACGGCGGTCATAAGGCGGGCTTGTGCGGGGAAGGCGCGGGCATGCGTTTCGCATTGTCGCGCCTCCCGCACGAGCAGCGGCGTCATTCCGCCGTGATGTTGAAGCGTCGGCTCAGCGCCTCCCAGTGGCGGTACTCGTTCTGCATCGCGGCCGTGATCTGCTCGGGCGTCTCGCTGCTGGGCTCCAGGCCGGCCAGCTGTAGCCGGCCGATCATGTCGGGCTCCTGCAGGATGGCGCGGATGGCGCTTCGCAACCGGTCGGCCAACGGCGCCGGCGTTCCCGCGCGCAGGAACAGGCCCCACCAGCCGGTGTGGTCGAAGCCGGCGTACCCGAGCTCGGACAGCGTGGGCACCTGCGGCAGTGCGGTCAGCCTTCTGCCGTGCGCCACCGCGATCGAACGCAGTCCCTTGTCGCCCTGCCGCTCGATCGCGGTGGCGGCCGAGACGAAGGCCATCGGCACGCGCCCGCCCAGCATGTCCTGCAGCAGAGGGCCGGTGCCGCGGAAGGCCACGTGCGGCATCTCGATGTTCCAGGCCGCACGCAGCTGCTCGCCATAGATGTGCGAGGTCGAGCCTGCGCCGTAGGAGCCGAACGAGAAGTTGCCGGGGTTGGCCTTGGCCGCACGCGCGAGTTCGGCCAGGCTCTGGTAAGGGCTCGAGGAGGGCACCGCCAGGACTACTGCCTGGCGACCCAGCAGCACCAGCGGCTCAATGTCCTTCACGAAGTCGTAGGGCGGCTTGCCGCGCGACAGCGCGATGTTCTGGATCAGGCTCGTGATGTGGAACAGCACTGTCAAGCCATCGGGCGGTTGGCGCAGCAGGTATTGCGTGCCGATGAGTCCGTTGGCGCCGGCTCTGTTGTCGACCAGTACGGTGCGCGAGAGCACCTCCTGCAGGCGCTGCGCGAGCGGACGCACGACCGGGTCGGCCGCGCCGCCGCCTGCGTAGGGCACGAGCAACGTCAGCGGTTTGGTCTCTTGCTGCGCCCTGGCGGCTTTGGGCAGAACGGCCAGCGATACCAGCATGGCTATCGTCCAGTGTCTGCGTCCGATGTCGATTGTCATGGTCGGGTTTCCGTCACGGTTTGGAAGCGGGCGTCGCGAGTGCGCGGTAGCGGTCGCGGACGGCGCGCTTGAGCAGCTTGCCGGTCTCGGTGCGCGGCAGGTCGGTCGCGAAGTCCACGCTGCGTGGACACTTGATGGCCGAGAGATGGGCGCGGCAATGGTCGATGAGCTGCTGCGCGGTCGACGCGTTGGCGAGCGCTGGGTCATTCAGTTCGACGACGGCCTTCACCTCTTCGCCGAACTCGGGGTGCGACACGCCGATCACGGCTACCTCGTGGACCAGCGGGTGGTCCTGCAGCAGGTTCTCCGCCTCCTGCGGGTAGATGTTCACGCCGCCGGAGATGATCATGTTGGCACGGCGGTCGGTGAGGAAGAGGTAGCCCTGCGCATCCACGTGCCCGATGTCGCCGAAGGTGCCCCAGCCCTGCGGCGTGTGGGCTTCGGCGGTCTTCACCGGATCGTTGTGGTACGCGAAGGTGGGGCCGCCCTCGAAGCAGACAAGGCCATCGACCATCGGCGGGCACTCGTTGCCGTCGTCGCCGACGATGTGCAGCACGCCCTGCTTTGCGCGGCCCACCGAACCCGGGCGTGCCAGCCACTCGGGTGCCGAGATCGCAGTGGCGCCGGCGCGCTCCGAGCCGGTGTAGTACTCCCAGACTATCGGGCCCCACCAGTCGATCATGCGGCGCTTGACCTGGATGGGGCAAGGCGCCGCAGCATGCAGCGCCAGCCGGTGGCTCGACAGATCATGGGCCGTGCGGCGCTCGGCAGGCAGCGTGAGCAGGCGGATGAACATGGTTGGCACCCACTGCGAATGGGTGACGCGCCAGCGCGCGATCGCCTCGAGCGCACCTTCCGCGTCGAAGCGGCGCATCAGCACCACCGTGCCGCCGAGTGCGACGCAGCGCATGCTAAAGCGCAGAGGCGCCGCGTGGTAGAGCGGTGCGGGCGAGAGATAGACGCTGTCCGAGTCGAAGGAGAAGAATGAGAGCCAGTCACCCGCCAGGGCCTTGCGCAATTGCCGGTCCTCGAGCCTGTGCTTGATGCCCTTGGGCCTGCCGGTGGTTCCCGAGGAGTAGGCAAAGTCCAGTCCCATGGGCCTGTCGGGCAGGGGCGGGACCGGGCCGTCGCGCTCGACGAGCGCGCGGTAGCTCGCAGCACCGGCGACGGGGACGTCGGCATCGATGCAGAGCACGTCGTCGAGCCGGGCTGGCCGGGGCGAGTGATCGGGCCAGGGAAAGAGTGCCGTCTCCGTCACGAGGACACGTGCATCGGAGTCCTGCAGGATGTATTCGATCTCGCCGCGCGTGAGGTGTGTGCTGATCGGGACGTAGTAGAGGCCGGCGCGGCGCGCGGCGAAGGCGACCTCGAAGTACTCGAGCCGGTTGCCCAGCAGGATCGCAATCACTTCACCGACCGTGAGGCGCGCGGCGAAGAATTGCGCGAGCCGCGCCGAGCGTTCGTGCAGTGCCTGGTAGCCGAGCGTTTCGCCGGTCTCGGCCAGAATGGCGGCAGGCCGCGCGGGAGTCTTGACGGCGAATTGCGCCAGGTCGTCAAGGACAGGTTCGTTCGATGGCAAGGCGGTCTCCGTGCGGCCCTTGCCACCCGGGACGGCTCGGACCTTGTCTCTCTTTCAATGGTCCGAGCATACGAAGCGGGGGCGGCGCGCGGCATGACCGGGCCGATCAAACTGCATGACGCTCCGGCGGCCGGTACGGCGACGCCGGCGGCATGTTAGGCGGCTGGGCCGCTCTTGCTCCAGCCGTCCACCATGCTCGTGACCAGGTGCTTGACCATGAGACGCGTGTCGGACCAGTCCATGGTCCGTGTCATGCAGGGAAAGACGATCGTGCCGTGCACCGCCGCGATCAGGATGTCGGTGGCCAGTCGCGCATTCATGGGTGGACGCGCCAGGGTCTGGAAGAACTCGTCCACCGTGTCGTAGTAGAGCTTGAGGCTGTCCTGCACCACGGGCGACCGGCCGAAGGGCACGCCGGCACTGCCGATCGCCGGCGCCCGGCCCACGCTGGGCGCGGGAAAGATCACCAGGAATTCCTCCATGTGCTCGAGCCAGTAGTCGGCCGTGCCGATGAAGAGCTTGAGGACCCGCCGCTGCGGACTGCGCACGCGCGCGATCAGCTCGCGCAGCTGCTCGGTGGAGGCCTGCATGTCGTGCGCGCGGATGTGGAAGAACAGGTCCTGCTGGTCCTGGAAGTACTGGTAGATGGAGCCCGGCGCGTAGCCGGCGGCCGCGGCGATGCGCCGCAGGGAGACGGTCGACGGTTCCTCGTCGGCGAACAGCTTGCGACCCGCGGCGATGAAGGCCTCCCGGACCTTGGCCTTGTCCTCGGGAGTTCGCGCACGGCTGAGGACCTCGGGTTTGGACGGGCGGAATGACATGGGGTGGCGTACTCTGGGGCTGGGGTTCTTCCGCGCAGAGCGGTGGGCCAAAAGTATAGGGCCGGGCACGGGAAAACCCGGTTCATAAATGAACATGTGTAATTAATATGCGCGCATGACGACACAGACCTCCCCGGCGCCGGTGCGCGCCTGCTGCGGCGGCGCAATGGCCGCCCAAGCTGTCCAGGTACCGGAGGCCCGTCCGGTGCCCATCGATGGCCGTTTCGATCTGGTCGACCACCACGGCCGCGCCGTCAACGAGCGCAGCTTCGGCGATCGCTACCTGCTGGTCTTCTTCGGCTTCACGCATTGCGCCGTGGTCTGCCCGCGCGAACTCGGCAAGCTGAGCGCCGCCCTCGAGCGCCTCGGGCCGCTGGCCGATCGAATCCAGCCCCTGTACGTCACCGTCGATCCGCAGCGCGACGACCCGTCGACCATGCGTGCCTATGTCGCGCGCCAGCCCGGCGGCTTCATCGGGCTCACCGGGACGCCCGCGCAGGTCGAGGCCGCCAAGAAGGCATTCCGCGTGTTCGCGGAACCGGTGCCGGATGCCGGCGCACCCGGCGGCTACGTGGTTCCGCACACGGCCTTCGCCTACCTGATGGCGCCGGGCGGGCGCTATGAAGCCCATCTGCCAGACGCGCTCGACATCGCCGCCGTGGTCGAGCGCCTGCGCCGGCACATCGTGTGACCGGCCGCAAGGCGTATTCCGCGGTCGACAGGCGGCGGGTGCGCCAGGCCTTCATCGACGCGGGTCGCCGCATCCTGGTCGAGCAGGGCGCGGGTGCGATGTCGATGCGCCACATCGCGGCCCGCGCCGGCTACTCGCCGGGATCGATCTACCAGTACTTTCCCGACCGGCGGGCGCTGCTCGTCGCCATCCGCGAGTTCGACATGAACGCGGCCACCGACGCCATGGAGGCCTGCGCTCAGGCCACGGCCAACCCGGCGCGGCGCGTGCGCGCGGTGTTTCTCGAGGCGGCGCGCTACTGGCTCGCGCATCCCGATCACTTCGACGTGCTGTTCGCCGGCTCGCGCGAGCGCGCGGCGCTGCACACACCCGAGGGGCTGCCCTTCGGGCGCTCGTCGAGCGTCGTGCGTTCGCTCGCGCTCTACCGGCAGGTCGTCGACGACTTCCTCGCCTCGCTGCCGCGCCGGCCCATCGACACGACGCTGGCCATGGACTCGCTGATCGCGGCCACGCACGGAGTGATCGCGTTCCCGCGCGTCACGCCGAGCATGCCCTGGTCGGCGACCGCCACGATGGTCGAGACCGTGGTGAGCGCGCTGATCGGACAGTGGGCTTGCGACGCCGAAAGGGCGCCCAAGGGAAAACACCGATATTTAAATGAACGTGTTTAATTAAAGTCCGCCACCAACGAAGCGCGTCCTTCAGAACGGACGCGTCTTCTTTCGGTAACGCGCTCGAAGCGCACTCTGGAGAGCATCCGTGGCGAAACTCAATGGCGGCCAGATCCTGATCGACGTCCTCCGGCGCTTCGGCACCGACACCGCATTCACCCTGCATGGCGGCCACCTCGATTCGGCCTACCAGGCCGCGCGCGACGCCGGCCTGCGCGTGGTCGACACGCGCCACGAGCAGGCCGCCGGTTTCGCCGCCTCGGCCTATGCCCGCAGCACCGGCCGCATCGGCGTGGCGCTGGTGACGGCTGGCGGCGGCATCACCAACGTGGTCTCGCCGGTGGCCAATGCGCTGGCGGACTGCGTGCCGATGCTGGTCATCGGCGGGGCAGCGCCGCTGCAGGACCTCGACGCGCTGCCGGTCAACGGCGGCGTCGATCAAATGGCGGTGATGCGCTCGGTCACCAAGTGGGCGGTGCAGGTGCCGCACATCAATCGCCTGGCCGATCTCGTGGGGCAGGCGATCCGCAAGGCGACCACAGGACGTCCCGGACCGGTGTATGTCGAGATCCCGATCGATGTCATGTTCGGCCTGATCGCGCCCGAGGAGGTACGGCACCTCGATCCGGCGGGCGCGCCGACGCGGCCCGCGCCCACGGCCGATGCGGTGGCGCGCATCGTCGCTCTGCTGCGCCGTGCGCAACGCCCCGTGATCCTCGCCGGCGGCGGCACGCTCTATGCCGGCTGCGCCGCCGAGCTGCGAGCCTTCGCCGAGCGCTCTGGCATTCCCGTGCTCACCAATGCCAAGTCGCGCGGCGTGCTGCCCACCGACCACGCGCTGTGGGGCCGCGGCTACGCGACGCTGGCGCCGGCGCGCGGCCAGGACCTGGTGCCCGACCTGCTGCTGGTGCTGGGCGCTCGCTTCGGCATCTATACCGGCGGTCGCCGCAAGTCCTTCCTGCCGGACGAGGCGACGATCGTGCAGGTCGACATCGAGCCCGGCGAAATGGGGCGTATCCGCGAGCCCGACCTGTCGGTGGCGGCCGACTGCGGCGAGACGCTGCGCGCGCTGCTGGCCGCCACCGAGGTCGCGCCGCTGCCTGACACCACCGCATGGGCGCATCGCCTGTGCGCCGTCGGTGCGGCGTCGAAGCGGAACTTCGCGCAGGTGGCGGCGGCCGACTGCGGCCCCGTGCATCCCTACCGCCTCGCGGCTGCGGTGGCCGCGGCGCTGCCGCGCGATGCAGTCGTCTGCCTCGATGGCGGCGAGTCGCATTCGTGGATCGATTTGACGGCGCACAGCGACGCGCCCGGCCGCTGGCTCGGCCACGGCTACGTGGGCTGTATGGGCGAGGGCCTGCCTCTGGCGGTCGGCGCGCAGGTGGCCAACCCCGGGCGGCGTGTCGTGCTGTTCACCGGCGACGGCTCGATCGGTTTCAACTTCGCGGAGTTCGACACCCTGGTGCGGCACGAGCTGCCGGTGGTCGTGGTCGTCAACAACGACCAGATGTGGGGCATGTCGGCGCACGGGCAGGACCTGATGTACGGCGAGGGCCGGCGCATGGTCAGTGACCTTGGCCGTACGCGCTACGAGCAGGCCGCTGCCGGCTTCGGCTGCCACGCGGAGTTCGTCGAGGACGTGGCACAGCTCGACGCGGCGCTCGCGCGTGCACTGGCGTCGAACCGACCCGCCTGCGTGAACGTGATGACGGACCCGGGCGTGATGCACCCGATCACGCAGCGCTTCGTCGGCCGCATGGCCGAGCGCGACGCCGAACGGAACTTTGTTCCCTATGCCGATGACCTGGAGGCCTGAGATGACGCCGCCAAGCAAGAGACTCGAGGGCCGCGCGGCCCTGGTCACCGGCGCAGGCTCCGGCATCGGGCGCGCCATCTGCATGCGCCTGGCCGAGGAGGGCGCACGCATCGCCTGCCTCGACCGCGATGCAGCCGCCGCGCGCGCGACCGCCGATGCGATCGGCGGCGGCGCGCTGGCGATCGCCGCGGACGTGGCGAACGCCACCGACATGCAGCGCGCCGTCGAGGCCACGGCCGCCGCGTTCGATCGGCTCGACATTGCCGTGAATGCGGCTGGCGTGGGAGCCAGTGCGCGCCTGGTCGACACCACACTCGAAACCTGGCGGCACGTGCTCGACGTGTGCCTCACGGGCGTCTTCGTCTCGCTGCAAGCACAGGCGCGGCAGATGATCGCGCAGGGCGGTCCGGCGGTGATCGTCAACATCGCCTCGACCAATGCGCGGCAGCCCGGCGAGGGGCTGGCGGCCTATTGCGCGGCGAAGGCCGGCGTGGAGATGCTCGGACGCGTCGCGGCGCTCGAGCTCGCGGCGCAGGGCATCCGCGTCGCATCGGTGGGGCCGGGCCTCACCGACACGCCGATGGTGGCGCGCCTGCTCGCCGACCCGGTCGCGCGCGAGGCCTTTCTCGACAACATCCCGCTGCAGCGCCCGGCCCGGCCCGAGGACATCGCGGCGGCGATCGCCTACCTCGCGAGCGACGACGCGGCCTACGTGACGGGCCAGACCCTCTACGTGGACGGCGGTGCCTCGATGCAGCGCTACCCGAGCCTCGCCGCGCGCAAGCCGTCGGCACCGGCCGCCTGACCCCGGAGACACGCATGAAGGCACTGGTCTACGTGGGCGACGCGACGGTCCGGCAACTGGAGATTCCAGCGCCGCGTGCCGGCAGCGGCGAGGTGATGGTCCGCGTGCTGCAGGCAGGCGTCTGCGGCACCGACATGTGCGTGGTGCGCGACGAGCGACCCAAGGCCGAGGCGCCGGTGACGCTCGGCCACGAGTTCGTGGGGCTGCGCGAGGACACCGGCGAGCGCGTCATCATCAATCCGCTGCTGGCCTGCGGCCGCTGCCGCGCCTGCGGCGAAGGTCGCGCCCACCTGTGCGAACGCCGCCAGGTGATCGGCGTGCACCGCGACGGCGGCTTCGCCGAAGCGGTCGCGGTGCACGAGGGCAACCTCGTGCCGGCAGGCCGCGCGACGATCACGCAGGCCGCGATGGCCGATCCGGTCGCCACCGCGTTGCACGCCTACCGCCTCGGCGCCCAGGCGATCGGCAGCGGTCCGGTCGCGATCCTCGGCGCGGGCTCGATCGGGCTGTCGCTGCTGTTCGTGCTCAAGCGCTTCGGCGTGAAGGACGTGATGGTGACCGACCTGTCGGTCGAGCGGCGCGCCTTCGCCGAGGCAGGCGGCGCCGACCGCACGGCCGAGGCCATCGAGGGCAGCTTCGACGTGATCTTCGATTCGGTGGGCGCCTCGGCCACGCGGCGCGACGCCGTGCTCAAGGTGCGCCCGGGCGGCATGGCCGTGCTCATCGGCCTGCACAGCGCCGACATGGCGGTCCCCGCAGGGCCGTTGATCGGCGGCGAGCGCACCGTGAAGGGATCGTTCGGCTACACGCCCGACGAGTTCCGTGAGGCCGTCGCGATGCTGCCCGGTCTCGACACGCGCTGGGTGCATGCCGTGCCCTTCGAGCAGGCCGAGCAGATGTTCACGCGGCTGCTCGAAGGCCGGCTGCCACCTGGCCAGATCAAGCTGCAGATGCGCATGAGCGCCTGACCCCACAACCAGACGGAGACAACCATGAGACCCTTCATTCGCCATGCCCTTCTCGCCCTCGCGGGGCTCACCGCCAGCCTCGCCGCGCAGGCCCAGGGCGAGCCGATCCGCATCGGCGCCATTCTGTCGGTGACGGGGCCGGTCGGATTCATCGGCGATCCGCAGCAAAAGACACTGGAGCTGCATGTCAAACGGCTGAACGAGCGTGGTGGCCTGCTGGGCCGCAAGATCGTGCTCACCGTCTACGACGACCAGTCCGACCCGAATAACGCGAACACTTTCGCCAAGCGCCTGGTCGACACCGACAAGGTCGATGTGCTGCTGGGCGGCACGGTCACGCCCACCGCGATGGCGATCGTGCCCTACGCCGAGCGCGCCGGCGTGCCCTTCGTCTCGACGGGGGGCGGGCTTGCGCTCGTCGATCCGGTGAAGAAGTGGGTCTTCAAGACGCCGCACTCCGACCGCATGGTGGCCGAGCGCATCCTGCAGGACATGCAGGAGCGCGGCATCAAGCGCATCGCGCTGCTCTCGGAAACCAGCGGCTTCGGCCAGTCCGGGCGCAAGGAGGTCACGGCGGCGGCGGCCCGGTTCGGCATCACGGTCGTGGGCGAGGAAAGCTACGGGCCGAAGGACACGGACATCACGCCGCAGTTCACCCGCCTGCGCAACCTGCAGGACCTCCAGGCCATGCTGATCTTCTGCGGCGCGGGCACCAGCCCGGCCGTCGCGATCAAGAACTACGCGCAGATGGGCTTCAAGCTTCCGGTCTACATGCCGCATGCCGCGGTCAACCAGGAGTTCATCAAGCTCGGCGGCGCGCCTACCGAAGGCGTGCGCATGCCGACCACGGGCTTCGTCGTGCCGGACGCACTGGAAGACGGCGATCCGCAGAAGGCACCCTCGCTCGACTACTACCGCAGCTTCAAGGAAGCCTACAAGGTCGACGCCTCGCCCTTCGGCGGCAACGTGGCGGATGCACTGGCCATTGCGGTCGACGGCATCAGGCGCGCCAACGGCACCGACAAGGCGAAGCTGCGCGACGCGATCGAATCGACCAGGGGGCTGGTGGGACTGAACGGCACCTTCACCATGACGCCTGCCAACCACAACGGCCTGACGACCGACTCGCTGCGCATCATCGAAGTGCGCAACGGCCGCTTCGAGCTCGTGAAATGAGCATGCCGGCGCGCCGGCATGGGAGCGACCATGTTGTCTGAACTGCTGCAGTTCCTCTTTTCCGGCCTGACGGTCGGCGCGATGTACGCGCTCGCGGCGCTCGGCTACGCGCTGATCTACAACGCGAGCCACATCGTGAACTTCGCGCAGGGCGAGTTCATCATGCTCGGCGCCATGACGGCGACGGCCATGGTCGAGGCCGGCAGCGGCCTGCCGCTGGCGGTCGCCGCGGCCATCCTCGCATCGGTGCTCACCGGCGCCTGCATGGAACGGTTCGCGGTACGGCCGGCGCGCGGCGCGCCGCTGATCACCCTGCTGATCATCACGCTGGGTGTCGCGCTCGTGATCCGCGG
This sequence comes from Xenophilus sp., assembly GCF_044462705.1. Lineage (NCBI taxonomy): Bacteria > Pseudomonadati > Pseudomonadota > Betaproteobacteria > Burkholderiales > Comamonadaceae > Xenophilus > Xenophilus sp. The sequence goes on along the minus strand of NZ_JBIQNC010000034.1, from coordinate 8,887 downwards.
AGTCGTGCAGGTCGTGCTCGGCAAGGGCAATCACGCGCTGCCTGCATTCTCGGGCGACGCGCCGCTGCGCGTCGCGGGTGCCACGCTGGTGCCGCAGAGCCTGTGGGTTCTGGGCGTGACGCTGGCGGTGGTCGTGGTGCTGGCCTGGTACTTCGGCCGCACGCTCTCGGGCAAGGGCATGCTCGCGACCTCGCACAACCCGCTGGCCGCCGCGCTGGTGGGCATCGGGACCGACCGGGTGATGCTCGTGTCGTTCGCGATGTCGGGCGCGCTTGGCGCCATCGGCGGCGTCATCACCGCGCCGATCACCTTCACGAGCTACGACGCTGGCGTGGTGCTCGGCCTCAAGGGCTTCGCGGCCGCGGCGCTCGGAGGCATCGGCAGCGGGCCGGGCGCGATCGTCGGCGGCCTGGTGCTGGGCGTGATGGAGGCGCTGGCCGCGGGCTATGTCTCCGCCGCCTACAAGGATGCGGTGGCCTTCGTGCTGATCCTGCTGGTGTTGATGTTCTTGCCGCGCGGCCTGTTCGGCGCGCGGGTGACGGAGCGCGTATGAGATTCTCAAACCGCCATGCAGGCCTCGCGCTGCTCGCGGCGCTGCTGCTGCTGTTCCCGCTGCTGGGACCGAGCAGCTTCGCCTACGACATCGCGATCCGCATCGCCATCAACGCGGTGGTTGTGATCGGCCTCAACCTGCTCTTCGGCTACGCGGGGCAGATCAGCCTGGGGCACGCGGCCTTCTTCGGCTTCGGTGCCTACGCGTCGGCGATCCTGACGACGCATTTCGACTGGCCGCCGCTGGCCGCGCTGGCCGCCGGCGCGATAGCGACAGGCGTGCTGGCCTTCGTCATCGCGTGGCCGATCCTGCGCCTGGCCGGCCATCACCTGGCGATGGCCACGCTGTCGCTCGGCCTCATCGCGGCCATCGTCTTCAACAACGAGACCCGCTGGACCGGCGGCTCGGACGGCATGGCGGTGCCGGCGCTGTCGGTGCTCGGAACTTCGCTGTCGGGTGAGCCGGCCTGGTATGCGCTCACGGCGGCGCTGCTGCTGCTGGCGACCTGGGCTGCGTCCAACCTGGTCGACTCGCCGGCCGGTCGCGCGTTGCAGGCCATCCGCGGCTCGGAAGTGGCAGCGCGCACCGTGGGCATCGAGGCCGGCCGCTTCAAGACGCGCGTGTTCGTGCTGTCGGCCGTGATGGCCAGCGTCATGGGCAGCCTAATGGCGCACTACGTCGGCTTCCTCACGCCCGCCGCCGCGGGCCTGACGCGTTCGGTCGAGTTCGTGATGATGGTGGTGCTGGGCGGTACCGCCTCGGTCTTCGGATCGATCGTCGGCGCGGCGATCATCACGCTGCTGCCGCAGGTGCTGCATGCCTTCGAGTCCTTCGAGACGCTGCTGCTCGGACTCATCCTCACGGCAGCAATGATCTTCATGCGCGCGGGCATCGTGCCGACCCTGAAGGGGCTGTTCGCCAGGAGGTCGCCATGAGCACGCCGGCGGCCGATGCGCTGAAGGTCGAGGGCCTGTCCATCGCCTTCGGCGGGGTGAAGGCGATCCAGGACCTGAGTTTCGAGGTGCGCGCGGGCACGGTGCACGCGATCATCGGTCCCAACGGCGCCGGCAAGACCACGCTGATCAATCTCGTCACCGGCATCTACCGGCCCACGGCCGGCCGCATCGCGCTGTTCGGCCGCGACGTCGGTGGCATGCCGCCCGAGAAGCTCGCGCGCCTGGGGCTGAGCCGCACCTTCCAGAACCTGCAGGTGTGCATGAACATGAGCGCGGTCGACAACGTGATGATCGGCGCCCACATGTCGCTCGGCACGGGCCTGCTGCGCGGCATGTTCCGCCCGCCCGCGCTGCGCCGTGTCGACGCGGAATGCCGTGCGCGGGCGCACGCGCTGATGGATTTCGTGGGCGTCGGCGCGGACGCGAAGGCGCAGGCAAGCCAGCTGTCCTACGGCGCGCTCAAGCGGCTGGAGATCGCCCGCGCGCTGGCCACGTCGCCACGGCTGCTGCTCATGGACGAGCCTGCCGCCGGGCTCAACCACACGGAGACGGCGCAGATCGAGGTGCTGATCCGCCGGATCGCCGAGAACGGAACCACGGTCGTGCTCGTCGAGCACGACATGAAGCTCGTGATGGGGGTGTCGGACCGCATCCTGGCGCTGCACTATGGCCGCCGGCTGGCGCTCGGCGGCACGGCCGAGGTGCGCAACGACCCCGAGGTGATTGCCGCCTACCTGGGTGCCGAGGCATGAACGCGGGGCCCGCGATGCATGAAGACCTGTCGATGAGCAAGCTGCTCGAGGTGAGGGGCTTGACCAGCCACTACGGCCGCATCCAGGCGCTGCACGCCGTCGACCTTGCGGTGAGCGAAGGCGAGCTGGTGGCGCTGGTGGGCGCCAACGGCGCGGGCAAGACCACGCTGCTGCGTGCCATCTCGGGCGTGCAGCCGGTATCGTCAGGCGCCATCGTCTTCGATGGCGAGCTGATCGTGCGCGCGCCCTGCGCCCTGCGCGTGAAACGCGGCATCTGTCAGGTGCCCGAGGGCCGGCAGGTGTTCGGGCCGATGACGGTGGAGGACAACCTGCGGCTCGGCGCCTTCGTGCGCAACGATCCCGCGCAGGTCGAGGGCGACCTGGCGGCGATGTATGCGCTGTTCCCCATCCTCGGCGAGTTCCGGCGCCAGGCGGCCGGCACGCTGTCGGGCGGGCAGCAGCAGATGCTGGCCATGGCGCGCGCGCTGATGGGCCGGCCGCGCCTGCTGCTGCTCGACGAGCCCTCGATGGGGCTGGCGCCGCTGATCGTGAAAGAGATCTTCGGTGTCATCGGCCGGCTGCGCGACGAGGGCAAGACCATCCTGCTGGTAGAGCAGAACGCGCGCGCCGCGCTGGCCGTCGCCGACCGCGGCTACGTGATCGAGACCGGCCGCATCACGCTCGAGGGGCCGGGCCGTGCGCTGCTCGCCGACCCCGCCGTGCAGGCCGCCTATCTCGGCATGTGAGGCAGGCGGACATGCGGCATGAGATCACCGTGCGCGAGTGCGCAACCCCGAGGCACACCACCCGCTACCTGGCGGCTGGACTGGCAGACGGGCCGTTGATCGTGTTCGTGCACGGTTGGCCCGAGCTCGCCGTCAGCTGGCGCCACCAGATCGAATGCTTCGCCGCGCTCGGTTTTCGCGTGGTGGCGCCGGACATGCGCGGCTATGGCGGCTCGACGGTGCATACGGCATGCGCGGACTACGCGATGGCGCAGGTCGTGCAGGACATGGTGGAGCTGCTCGCGCACCTGGGCCGTGACAAGGCCATCTGGGTCGGTCACGACTGGGGCTCGCCGGTGGTCTGGAGCATGGCGAGCCACCATGCGGAAAAGTGCCTGGGCGTCGCGAACCTTTGCGTTCCCTACCTGCCGCGCGGCTTCACGCTCGACAGCCTGTTGCCGCTGGTCGATCGCAACGTGTATCCGCAGGCCCTGTATCCCGCGGGCCAATGGGACTACCAGTGCCACTATCAGGAAAGTTTCGAAGCGGCGCGCGCCGCGCTCGAGGCCGATCCGTTGCGTACCGTCAAGGCGCTGATGCGCTCCGGAGACCCCGAGGGGCGCGGCAAGCCCTACCGCACCGCGACGATGCGGCGCGACGGCGGCTGGTTCGGCGGCGCGGGCATCGCCCCCGACCTGCCGCGCGACCCCGCCGTGCTCTCCGAGGAGGCGCTCGCCGAGTACGCCGACCGGCTGCGATGCAACGGCTTCTTCGGCCCCGACGCCTGGTACATGAACATGGAGCGCAACGCCGCGTTCGCGGCCGCTGCGCCCGATGCGGGGCGCCTGGCGGTGCCGGTGCTGTTCCTGCATGCCGCCTTCGACTGGATCTGCGAAACCCGCGACTCGCAACTGGCCTCGCCCATGCGCGCCCTGTGCAGCGACCTCAGCGAGGCAGTGGTCGACAGCGGCCACTGGATGCAGCAGGAGCAGCCCGAACGCGTCAACGCCTGCCTGGCGACCTGGATCGCCCGGCGTATCGACCTGGAGGAAAGAACCGCATGACCATCGACGCAGCCCATGACGAGCTCACCGATCGCCAGGTGGGGCACCTGCGCCACTTCGCCAACCTCTCGCGCCAGCCGCCGAACGACTGGTCGCTGATGCAGGGGCGTGGCGCGGGCCAGGACGACTTCGGCGGCTACCGCTTCCAGATCGCGTACATGGCCTACGCCCTGGCCCTGGCGCATCGGCATCGCCTGCCGGCTGCGCCGGGTGTGTTCAAGCCGGTCTTCGAGCGCCTGATGGACAAGATGCTTCTGCCCGAGGTCTGGATGTACTGGGCGCGCGTCAGCCGCGGCGGCAGCGTGTTCAACATGCACCTGGCGGATCGGCTCCAGGAAGAGTGGGACCCGGTCGCGCGCGACAACATCATGTACAGCGCCTACGTGCAGTCGATGGCGTTGCTCTACGACTACTTGTTCGACGACCACCGCTACGCGGCCCCCGGGGCACTGACATTCAGGTATTGGTCCTTCTTCTGGGGTGGCAAGGAGCGGCGCTACGAATACGACCAGAACAGCCTGAACGAGACCGTGTACTGGCAGATGGTGGAGAGCGGCTACCTGGGCGTGGCCTGCGAACCAAATTGCGTGTTCCAGATCTGCAACCAGCCGGCCATCCTGGGCTTTCGCATGCACGATCTGGTCAACGGCCGGTCGGTCGCCGCCGAGGTGACCGATGCCTACCAGAAGGCTTGGGAACAGTTTGGCCGCCTGGGTGCCAACGGCCACTACAACATGATGATCATGGAAGACTCGAAGGCCGTGCGCGACAACGCAGGCCCTTCGCCCTGGGCCGACGCCTGGTGCGGCACGCTCATGAACATGTGGAACCGCGACTTCGTCCGCAACCACTACCCGGCGCAGGTGCGCAGCTGGCTCATCGAGGGGGAGGATGGCGCGCTGTCGGTGCGTTCGGCCGAGCGTCCGCCGATCATGGGCCAGAAGGTGGTCAACGACGACTCCGATTTCGGCTGGACCGCGACCTGGGCCTCGGAGATGGGCGACGAGGCCACGCTGGCCGGGCTGCAGCGCCATGCCGAGCGCTACATGTCGCCGACTTGGCGCGACGGCGGCTATTACTTCCCGCGCAATGACGCGCCGGAGGACGCGCGAGGCCACCGCACACTGATGGAGCCGATGTGCGGCAACGTGCTGATGGGCTATGCAGCGCTCAATGTGCCCGACGGGCTGTGGAAGCTCTACAACGAGCCCATCGACGGCGAGCAGCGCCGCCAGCCCGCGCTGGTGGAGGTGGGTGACGCAGTGGACGTGCTTCAGGCGCGTTTCGACCCGGCAGCGGCGCGATTGCATTTCGCACTGCGCCGCTGCGCCGGTGCGCACGGCGACCTCGAGGTCGCAATCGGACGGCTTGCCGAACGGGGGCGCTGGACGCTCGCGCTCGATGGCTGCGAGGTGGCAGAGGGAAGCGGCATCGTCTTGAACCGCACTACCTTGCCGGCGTTGCGTGCGAACGAGTGCGGCTTGCTGCTCGATTGCAGCCGCCTGGTGGAAGCCGGGCGCTTCGTGCTGAGCTTCCACGCCGGCTGAGGCATTGGCGACCGCGGCCTTTGGAGGAGCCCGGGCGGCAGACGGTTTGGGGCTTGGGGCTTGGGTGAGAGGATGTGAGGGCGGGGGCCTCGGCCGCTGCGCACAGCGGTTGCGCGGGTTGCGCGCTTGGAAGGCGTGGCTTGCGAGGGCGCGCTGGACCCTGGATTGATGTCTGCGCCGGCTGCGTTGCAGTCATGGGGCTGCAGGTTCGACGCCATGCGCGCCGGTTTCCACTTCGGCCTTCACCCGATGCCGCCCGCGCACGCTGAACCGCCGGAAGCCCAGGAATGCCCGCCTGCATGACTCGATGCACGCGGAAACGAGGCAGGTCCACTCTAGCCTCCATGCGAATCTGTAGCTGATCATCCCTGCACGGAGTCTCCCGGCAGGCGTTCGCGGCTGCGCACCGGCGTGCGTGCGGCCGCAGCGCCCGGTGGATTGATGCCATCGGATCAACACGATGGTCCTGGCGAGGGCCCTTCTGCCTCGCCACTCCCGAACCTAGGATTTCGACGCATGGCGCTCTCCATCTCCGCGTCCTCGCCGGACGCGGAGACGCCCGCCGAATCCATCCACCCTCCAACGCACACCATGCCACTGCAGTCCTCGGCACGCCGTCGCTGTTCCGCCGTTGCCAGGGCATCGCGGATGGACATGGCGGCTGCCGGCGCCGGATGCACAGCACCGCGCAGCGCCGTGGATCGCCTGTGCAGCTGGAGCTACATCGCGCTTTGCATCCTCACCGTGACCGCCACGCTGGGAGCAGTCGCCCGCGAGGATGCGAACCCGTCCGGCGCCGCGCTCGCCGCGGCTGGCGACGCCGGCGCGCCCATGCTGGCGATGCCCTGTACGGTGGCCGACGCGCGCTTCGACTGACGGTGCACCGACAGCCCGAGATCCCTTGTCGATCGGCGGCAACGTGCCTGCGTCGCCGGTGCGACAACCACTCCGCACAAGCCGGAATCCCCTGGCAGGCCAGACACACCGAAAGGAGCCAACGTGAAACCGATCCATCGCCTCATGCGCGCCCTCATGATCTTCGCCCTCTGCGTGTGGCAGCTCGCCACGCCGGCCAGCGCGGCCGCGTCCGCCGGACCGCCGAAGCCGACCGTCATCCTCGTGCACGGCGCCTTCGCCGAGTCGGCGAGCTGGAACGCCGTCGTGCGCTATCTCCGCGCACGGGACTATCCCGTCATCGCGGCCGCCAATCCGCTGCGCGGGCTGGCATCGGATGCTGCCTTCGTCGGCGCGCTCGTGTCTTCCGTCGAGGGACCGGTGGTGCTGGTGGGCCATTCGTACGGCGGCTCGGTGATCTCCGTCGCCGCGCATGGGCAGGCCAACGTCAGGGCGCTGGTGTTCGTCGCGGCGTTCGCGCCGGACACGGGCGAGTCGGCGGTCGAGCTGTCCTCCAGGTTCCCCGGCAGCACGCTGGGACAGGCGCTGGCCCCGCCGGTCGTCCTGCCCGACGGCGCCCGCGACCTCTACATCGCACAGGACAAGTTCTGGAGCCAGTTCGCGGCGGACGTGCCCTCCGACGCCGGCCGCCTGATGGCGGCGTCGCAGCGCCCCGTCACCGAAGGCGCCCTTGCGGAAGGGGCGACCCAGGCCGCGTGGAAGACCATCCCGTCCTGGTTCGTCTATGGCGATGCCGACAAGAACATTCCGCCCGCGGCCCTGGCGTTCATGGCGCAGCGCGCGAAGGCGGTGAAGACCGTGGTCGCCAGGGGTGCGTCCCATTCCGTCCTGGTCTCCAGGCCCCACAGCGTGGGCCGGATCATCGTCGAGGCCGCTTCCTCGAAGGCCGGCGAACCCTGAGCGCCCTGCGGCGGCACTGCATGCGCCGCCGCGGCCGCGGCCCTGCCGATTGGTGCATTCGATGCAACACCGAGCGGCCCGGATCGAGGCTACCGCGGCGCAGGGCCGAAACCTACGATGAATCCACGTCCGACGCTCACGCCGGACGCGCACCCTTCCACCTCGAACAGCCGGGACCGAAGGCCCCGGAAAGGACATCGCCATGACGCAACGAGTCGACTACGCCAAGCAATCGCCGGAACTCCTGAAGAAGTTCGTCGAGTTCCTCAACGCCATCAAGGAGGGCGCCATCGAGGAGCCGATCCGCGATCTGGTGGTGATCCGCGCCTCCCAGATCAACCGCTGCGCGTTCTGCCTGGACATGCACGTCAAGCAGGCCAGGCTGCACGGCGAGCGCGAACTGCGCCTGTACCACCTGGCCGCGTGGCGCGAGTCGACGCTGTTCGCGCCGCGCGAACGGGCCGCGCTGGCCTGGACCGAGGCGCTGACCCAGCTGTCCGACCAGGGCGTGCCCGACGAGCTGTACGAGCGTGTGCGCACGCAGCTGTCGGAGAAGGAGATCTCGGACCTCACCTTCCTGGTGATGTCCACCAACGCATGGAGCCGCCTGAACATCGGGTTCAAGAGCGTGCCCGGCTCCGCGGACAAGCTCTTCGGCCTCGACAAGGCCGCCCTGGCCTGAACCCGCACAACCACAGGAGAAACATCATGAAGATCGTCGTCATCGGGGGCTCCGGCCTCATCGGGTCCAAGGTCGTGGACCGGCTGCGCGCCGGCGGGCACGACGTGCTTGCCGCCTCGCCGGCCTCGGGCGTGAACACGCTCACCGGCGAGGGGCTGGATCAGGCGCTGGAAGGGGCGCAGGTGGTGCTGGACGTGGCCAACTCGCCGTCCTTCGAGGACAAGGCGGTGCTGGAGTTCTTCCAGACCTCGGGCCGCAACCTGCTGGCGGCGGGCAGGAAGGCCGGCGTGCGCCATCACCTCGCGCTGTCGGTGGTGGGCACCGACCGGCTGACCGAGAGCGGCTACTTCCGCGCCAAGATCGCGCAGGAGGCGCTCATCCGCGAGTCGGGCCTGCCCTACACCATCGTGCACTCCACCCAGTTCTTCGAGTTCCTGGGCGCCATCGCGCAGTCGGCCACGCAGGGCGACAGCGTGCGCCTGTCGCCCGCCTTCGTGCAGCCGATCGCCTCGGACGACGTGGCGGCCGCCGTGGCGGAGTACACCGTGGGCGCGCCGCTCAACGGCGTGGTCGAGATCGCCGGGCCGGAGCGCGCGCGCCTGTCGGACCTGGTGCAGCGCTTCCAGGCCGCCTCGAATGACCCGAGGACCGTGGTGCCCGACGTGCACGCGCGCTATTTCGGCGCCGAACTGAAGGACGAGACCCTGGTGCCCGGCCCCGGAGCGCGCACCTGCAGCATCGGCTTCGATGCCTGGTTCGCCATGCCGAAGGCGCCGCGCTGAACCGCTGCGGC
>NZ_JBIQNC010000033.1:11554-31334 GCF_044462705.1 Xenophilus sp. | reverse complement strand
CGTGCATCAACTCGGCGACGCCAGGCGAGGCAAGCTGGCCGGCAACCTGGCGGGCTTCGGCCGTGCGCTGCGGCGTGCCGGGGTGCGCGTCGACGCCTCGCGCATCGCGCTGGCCGCCGAGGCGGCGCAGCTCGTCGGTGTGCACCGGCGCGACGACATGAGCGCCGCGATGGAGGCGGTGCTGGTCGCCCGCGAGCAGGACCGGCTGGTCTTCCGCGAGCTGTTCGACGCGTGGTTCCGCGACCCCGAACTCGCCAGCAAGATGCTCGCCCAGATGCTGCCCACCGCCGAGGGCCGCGCCGAGCCGCCCCGGCGCCGCCCCCGGGTGCGCGAGGCGCTGGCCGCGCCCGCCGCGCCGAAGGCCGCGCCGGAGAACGAACGCGAGGTGCAGTTCGACGCCGCCATGACGGCCGGCGACCGCCGTCGCCTCCAGCATGCCGACTTCAACGCCCTGGGCGCGGCCGAGTACCGGCTGGTCGAGCGGCTGGCGCGCGACATCGCGCTGCCCGTGCCCACCGTGCCCGGCCGGCGCCTGCGCGTGGCCGGGCAGGGCGGCGCGCACGCGCGCATGCACTGGCCGGGCGTGTGGCACGAGGCCGCGCGCACCGGCGGCGAGATGCTGCGCCTGCCGCGCCTGGTGCGGCGCGAGCAGCCGCTGCCCCTGCTGGTGCTGGTGGACGTGTCGGGCTCGATGGAACGCTACGCCCGGCTGCTGCTGGCCTTCCTGCATGCCGCCACGCGCGGCCTGGCCGGGCGCGGCGGCCGGCGTGACGTGTTCGCCTTCGGCACCGGCCTCACGGACCTGACGCCCGCCTTCCGCGCCGCCGACACCGACGCGATGCTGGCCGCCGCGGGCCGGGCGATCGAGGACTTCGCCGGCGGCACGCGCCTGGGCGAGTCGCTGGCGCAGCTGCGCCGGCAGCATGCGCGGCGGCTGGTGGGCCGGCGCACGCTGGCGCTGCTGGTCAGCGACGGCCTGGACACGGGCGAGCCGGAGGCGCTGCGCGGCGAGCTGCAATGGCTGCGCCGCCACAGCCGCCGGCTGCTGTGGCTCAACCCGCTGCTGCGCTTTCCGGGCTACGCGCCGCTGGCGCGCGGGGCGGCCGTGCTGCACCGCGAGGCCGACGCCATGCTCGCCGTCCACAACCTGCAGGCGCTGGAAGACCTGGCGCGCAGCATCGCCGCGCTGCTGCGGCGCGGATAGGCGCGGACAGACATTCTTTCTTTCGAGGAACATCACATGGACATGCAAGGCAACCGCCAGCTCGGCGTCACCCAGCAGCAGGCGTGGGACGCACTGAACGACCCCGAGACGCTCAAGCTCTGCCTGCCCGGCTGCGACAGGTTCGAGGCCACCGGCGAAGGGCAGTACGCCGTGACGATGGCGGTCAAGGTCGGGCCCGTCTCGGCCAAGTTCAACGGCAAGGTCACGCTCAGCGACATCCAGCCGCCGGCCAGCTACCGGCTGGCGTTCGAAGGGCAGGGCGGCGTGGCCGGCTTCGGCAAGGGGGCTTCGGCCGTCACGCTGGTACCCAGCGAGGGCGGTTGCGAACTGGGCTACACCGTGCAGGCGCAGGTGGGCGGCAAGATCGCGCAGCTCGGCCAGCGGCTGATCGACGGCGCGGCCAAGTCGATGGCCGACGATTTCTTCAAGCGCTTCGACGCCGAGATGGTCCGGCGCCACGGCGCGCCGCCGGAGGCCGAGGCGCTGCCGGCCGAGGCCGTGGAGGACAAGAAGGAGAAGGGCAAGTTCGCCGGCCTGATGCAGAAGATGGGCTTCGGCAAGAAGGACGGCGAGGACGACAAGGCCGGCGCCACCCCCGAGAACTGAACATGGAGAACCTCGACGTCATGGTGCTGCGCCAGTTGCGCGACTGGCGCCTGGACGGGCGCCGGGCGATGCTGGCGACGGTGGTGCGCACCTGGGGCTCCTCGCCGCGGCCCGTCGGCTCGATCATGGCGCTGGCCGAGGACGGCGCGGTGGTCGGTTCCGTCTCGGGTGGGTGCATCGAGGACGACCTCGTTGCGCGTCACAGCCGCCTCGGCCAGGCGGAGATGCCGAGCGGCGCGCCCGTGCTGGTGAAGTACGGCGTCACCGCCGACGAGGCGCACCGCTTCGGCCTGCCCTGCGGCGGCACGCTGGAGCTGCTGCTGGAGTTCGACCCCGACGCCGCACGGCTGGCCGAACTGGTCGCCGAGCTGGAGGCCGGCCGGCTGATGCAACGCACCGTGCGCCTGGCCGACGGCGCGGTCACGCTCGCGCCGGCCCATGCGCCGGCGGAACTGGTCATCGACGGCACCGCGCTGGTCAACACCTTCGGACCCGAGTACCGCATGCTGCTGATCGGCGCCGGCCAACTGGCCGAGTACGTGGCGACGATGGCCCGCTTCTGCGGCTTCGCCGTCACGGTGTGCGACCCGCGCGAGGAGTACCGTGGCACTTGGCAGGATCAGCAGGTGCCGCGCGTGGCGATCTCCACCGAGATGCCCGACGACGCGGTGCGCGCCTTCCGGCCCGATGCGCGCACCTGTGTGGTGGCGCTGACGCACGACCCCAAGCTCGACGACCTGGCGCTGCTGGAGGCGCTGGACACGCCGGCCTTCTACGTCGGCGCCATCGGCTCGCGCCGCAATGCGCAGGCTCGGCGCGAGCGGATGATCGAGCACTTCGAGCAGACCGAGGCCTCGCTCGCCCGCCTGCGCGGCCCGATCGGCATCTACATCGGCAGCAAGACGCCGTCGGAGATCGCGGTGAGCGTGATGGCCGAGATCCTGGCCGTGAAGAACGGCGTGCGCCTGCCGCGCGAGATGGAGGTGGCGATGGCCAAGGCGCAGCAGGGCGTGGCCGCCAGCTGACCCGCCGGCCGCCACCGGGGTTTACGCGGCCGCCTTGATCCCCCGCATCATGATCACGCCGCCGAGCGTGGTGGTGTCGCTGCGCATGCGGCTGGCCAGGGCGGCGGGCGTGCCGGCGCGCGGCTGCCAGCCGGCCTTGAGCAGGGCGGCGCTGATGTCGGGCGTGCGCAGCACCTGGTTGAGCGCCGTGTTGAGCCGTGCCACGGCCGCTTCGGGCATCGAGGCAGGGGCGGCCAGCGCGGTCCAGATCTCCAGGTCGGCGCCGCGCACGTCGGCCTCGCGCAGCGTGGGCATGTCGCCTGCCAGCGGGCTGCGCTCGGGCGAGGTCGCGCCGATCGCCTTGAGCTTGCCGCTCTTCACGTGCGGCAGGGCCAGCCCCGGCGGCAGCAGGGCCATCTGGATCTTGTTGGCCAGCATGGCCTCGATGACCTTCGGGTTGCCGTTGAAGGGCACGTGCTCGACGCGGATGCTGGTGCGCATCTTCAGCAGCTCCATGCCCAGGTGGCCGACGGTGCCGGCGCCCGGCGTGCCGTACTTGCCGTCGCTGCCCAGGTTGCGCGCCCACAGCAGCAGTTCGGTCGGCGTGCGGCCCTCGGCCTCGGCGCAGGTCGCCAGCACCAGCGGCGCGGTGCCGATCAGCCCCACCGGGGCGAAGTCCTTCTCCGGGTCGAACGGGGTGGCAGCGTTGAGCACGCGGGCGATGGTCAGGTTGCCGTTGATGAGTGCGCCGATGGTGTGGTCGTCCTGCGCCTTGGCCACCTCGTTGGCCGCCACGTTGCCGCTGGCGCCGGGCTTGTTCTCGACCACCACCGGCTGGCCCAGCAGCGCGGACAGCGGCCCGGCGACGGCGCGCGCCGCCAGGTCGGGCGAGGCGCCTGCCGGAAAGCCCACCAGGATGCGCACCGGCTTGCTCGGCCAGGTGCCTGCCGCGGCCTGGCCGTTTTTCTGTGCCCATCCGGGAAGGCAGAGGGTGGCCGCGGAGGCGGCGCAGGATTGGAGCAGCCGGCGCTTGCTGAGCATGGGACGTTCGCGAGTGGAAAGTTACAAACGTTAACAAACCCGCGCGCACCTGGCAATGCAGGCATTTTTCTTATGGGGCGGCAACGTGGCCGCTGCCGCGCAGGACGAAGCCGCGCTCAGCGGTCCTGCAGCGGCGCCGGGGCCGGCGCGGCGCGCGGCGTCGCGTCGTCCATCTGGGCCGTGGGCGGCACCGGCCCGCCCTTGAGCCGCTCGCGGAACAGGGCGGCGCGCGCCAGGAAGATGGTCGTCACCGGCGCGGTGAGGGCGACGAACAGCGCGATGAGCATCGCGTGCAGGAACAGGTGGAAGCCCTGCACCGAGAAATAGATGACGGTGCCCAGCGAGATCGACCACACGCCGGCGGTGGCGCCCAGCGTGGGCGCGTGGATGCGGCTGAAGAAGTCGCGCAGCCGCACCAGCCCGAAGGAGCCGATGGCGGCGAAGGCGGCGCCGCTGACGATGCAGATCGCGGTGAGCCACTCGGCCCACCAGGGCAGCGGGCCGGTCATCGGGCAACCTCCGTGCTTCGCACTGCGGTGCGAGCCCCCTTCGGAACGGCCGGGCGGGGGCTCATTCGATGACCTCCCCGCGCAGCAGGAACTTGGCCAGCGCGGTGGACGCGACGAAGCCGAACAGCGCGATCAGCATCGCCGCCTCGAAGTACACGCTGCTGGCATAGGAGATGCCCAGCACCAGCATGGTGAGCATGCCGTTGATGTAGAGGCAGTCCAGCGCCATCACGCGGTCCTGCGCCGCCGGGCCGCGCAGCAGGCGCCACAGCGCGCACAGCATCGCCACGGCCAGCAGGAAGAGAGCGGCCTTGACGGCCCAGAACAGCACGGGTGTCATGACTCGAAGATCTCCATCAAGGGGCGCTCGTAGCGGTTCTTGATCATGGCGATGAAGGCGTCGTGGTCGCCCATCTCCAGCACGTGCAGCAGCAGCGCGCTGCCGTCGCCCGACAGCTCGTGCCAGGCGGTGCCGGGCGTCAGGCACACGATCATGGACAGCACGGCCAGGCCGTTGGCGTCGCGCATGTCCAGCGGCACGGAGACGAAGTGCGAGTCGATGTCGCGGATGCGGCGCGTGAGGATGGCGCGCGCCACGGCCCAGGCGGAGACGGTCAGGTCGTGCACCACCACGCCGACCAGCTTCAGCGCCGTGAGGGGGTGGCGCATGCGCACGCTCGCCGGGCGCAGGCTGCGCGTGACCAGCGGCACCACCAGTGCCAGCAGCGTTCCCATGACGATGGTGGCCGGGTGCAGCGACTGGTTCAGCAGCAGCCACACCACCAGCAGCGCCAGCGACAGCGGCGGCGAGGGCACCCAGCGGCGCAGCAGGCGCGGCATCAGCGGGCTCCTCCCTGCGTCGGCCCGAGGCGCTGGCGTGCGCCGAAGACGGCGTCGCGGTACGCGGCGGGATGGTCCAGGCCCTTGGCCGTGGCCTGCGCATGCCGCATCACCGGGCCGGCGCCCACCGTCAGCGCCACGCAGGCGGCGAGCAGCACCGCCACCGGCAGCACTTCCATGGCGCGCAGGGCGGGCAGGCTGCCCTGCGTGGGCGTCCAGAAGTGGCGGATGCCGGCGCGCGACAGCGCCACCAGCGTCAGGAAGCCCGAGCCCAGCAGCAGGGCCAGCAGCAGCCAGCCGCGCCGGCCGGGCGCCTGCTCCATCAGCCCCGAGAGCATGGCGAACTTGCCGACGAAGCCCGACAGCGGCGGCAGCCCCGCCAGCAGCAGCGTGCAGCCCAGGAAGGCCAGGCCCAGGAAGGCGACGCCGGCCGGGATCGCGCGGCCGTACAGCGCCTGCGCGTCGTCGTCCAGGTTCACGTCGTCGAAGGAGGTGAGGTCTTCCGAGAGGAAGGGCGCTGTCTGGTCCGACTCGTGCGGCGCGATGCTGCGGCCGGCGTTGCGCCAGCGCTCCACCATGTCGATGAGCAGGAACATCGCGCTGGCCGCCAGCGTGGAACTGAGCAGGTAGTAGAGCGCGCCGGCCCACACCGCGCGCTGGCCCAGGCCCACCGCCGCCAGCAGCGTGCCGGCGGAGATCAGCACCGAGAAGCCCGCCAGGTTCGACAGCCGCTGCGTGCCGACGATGCCGATGGCCGCCACCGCCAGCGTCGCCAGGCCCAGGCCCAGCAGCACCGTCTGCCCGAACTGCGCGGAGTCGCCGGCCTCGTGGCCGAAGAACAGCGTCGAGGTGCGCAGCAGCACGTACACGCCCAGCTTGGTCAAGAGCGCGAAGACCGCGCTCACCGGCGACACCGCCGCGCTGTAGGCCGGCACCAGCCAGAAGTTCAGCGGCCAGGCCCCCGCCTTGGCGAGGAAGGCCGTGGCCAGCACCGCCGCCGCCGCGTGGACCAGCGTGCGGTCGGCCGGGGCGATCTGCGCGATGCGCACGCCGAGGTCGGCCATGTTCAGCGTGCCGGTGGCGCCGTAGAGCATCGAGGCGCCCACCAGGAACAGCGACGAGGCCGCCAGATTGATGGCGATGTAGTGCAGCCCGGCGCGCACCCGCAGCCGGCCCGAGCCGTGCAGCAGCAGGCCGTAGGAGGCGGCCAGCATCACCTCGAAGAAGACGAACAGGTTGAACAGGTCGCCGGTGAGGAAGGCGCCGTTCAGGCCCATGAGCTGCAGCTGCAGCAGCGGGTGGAAGTGCACGCCCGCGCGGTCCCAGCGCGAGGTGGAGTAGATGGAGGCGGCGAAGGCGATCACGCCGGTGAGCGCGACCATCATGCTGGAGAGCCGGTCGGCCACCAGCACGATGCCGAAGGGCGCGGGCCAGTTGCCCGGCAGGTACACGCCGATGGAGCCTGGCCCGCCGCCGGTGTCGGGCGCGTTCACCCAGCGCAGCAGCGCCAGCGCCGCCAGCAGGCCCACCAGGCCGGAGACCACCGAGAGGAAGGACTTCAGCCGCCGCCGGTGCTCGCCCATCAGCAGCATCAGCGCGGCGGTGAGCATGGGCACCAGGATCGGCACGGCGACCAGGTGCGGCATGCCGAAGTCCAGCAGCCGGTCGAGCAGGCGGAAGATTTCGGCGGCGATGCCGCTCATTGGATGACCTCCGTGCTTCGCACTGCGGTGCGAGCCCCCTTCGGAACGGCCGGGTGGGGGCTCATTGGGGTACCTTCGCGCTGACGCGCTGCGGTGCGAGCGCCTTCGGGCGGCCGGGCGGCGCTCATGCGTCCTCCTCGCCGTCCACGTGGTCGGTGCCCGAGATGCCGCGCGAGGCCAGCAGCACGACCAGGAACAGCGCCGTCATGGCGAAGCCGATCACGATGGCGGTGAGCACCAGGGCCTGCGGCATCGGGTCGGCCGTGTTGGCCAGCGTGGCCGGAAAGCCCGGCGTGAGCACGGGTTCGCTGTCGACCTTGAGCCGGCCCATGCTGAAGATGAACAGGTTGACCGCGTAGGAGATCAGCGTCAGGCCCATCACGACCTGGAAGGTACGCGGGCGCAGCAGCAGGTACACGCCCGAGCCGGTGAGCACGCCGATGGCAATGGCGAGCACGGCCTCCATCAGTGGTTCTCCTCCTGCATGGCCGCGCGGTAGGCGCGCACCGCGTCCTGCGCGGCCTCGTGGTCGGCGTGGCGCTGCACCGCGGCGCCGGCCGCTTCCTCCACCTCGCGCTCGGCCTGCTCCTCGGCCCAGCGGTGGCTGCGGATGGACTGGTGCGCCAGCGCGGTGAGGATCAGCATGGTCGCGCCCAGCACCAGCGAGAACACGCCGATGTCGAAGAACATCGCGCTGGGCACGTGCAGCTCGCCCAGCACCGGCAGGTGCAGGTGCGCGGTGTGGGTGGTGAGGAAGGGGTAGCCCAGCGCCACCGCGCCGGCGCCCGTGGCCAGGGCCGCCAGCAGCCCGGTGGCGATCCAGCGGCGCGGGTACAGGCGCAGGTGCTCCTCAGTCCAGGCCGCGCCCGAGACGATGAACTGCAGCATCAGCGCCAGCGACATCACCAGCCCGGCCACGAAGCCGCCGCCCGGCGCGTTGTGGCCGCGCATGAAGAAGTACACCGACACCAGCGCCGCGAGCGGCAGCAGCAGGCGCACCAGCACGGCCGGCACCATCAGGTAGCCGACGGCGGCGTCCTTGGCGCGGCGCGGGTTGACCAGGTCGGTGGCGGCCCAGTCGCTGGTCTGCACCATGCGCTGCTGCGGCGGCAACGCCATCGCTTCCTCCGCCGGGCGGAAGCGGCGCAGCAGCGCATACACCGTCAGCGCCACGATGCCCAGGACGGTGATCTCGCCGAAGGTGTCGAAGCCGCGGAAGTCCACCAGCATCACGTTGACCACGTTGGTGCCGCCGCCCTCGGGCAGGGCCTTGTCGAGGAAGTAGGGCGAGATGCTCTGCGGGAAGGGGCGCGTCATCACCAGCCAGGCCAGCGCGGCCATGCCGGCGCCGGCGCAGGCGGCCAGGCCCAGGTCGCGCGAGCGGCGGCTCCAGGCCTTGAACGCGCCGAAGCCGCCGTGCGCCGGCCGCACCTCGGCCTTGCGCATCGGCAGCCAGCGCAGGCCCAGCAGGATCAGCAGCGTCGTCACGCTCTCGACCACGAGCTGCGTGAGCGCCAGGTCGGGCGCAGAGAACCAGATGTAGGTGATGCAGCTCACCAGCCCGGCGCCGGAGGCCAGCATCAGCGCGGCCAGGCGGTGGAACTTGGCCTGCCAGGCGGCCGCCACCGCGCACACGCAGCCGATGATCCACGTCATGGCGAACATGGTCGAGAAGGGCAGCAGCTCGCGCGCGCCGCGCCCGGCCGGCGCCAGCCAGACGGCCGCGCCGGCGCCCAGCACCGCCAGGCCCACCAGCAGGAAGAGCTGGGGCTGCAGCCGCCGCGTGCCGAGCAGGCGGCGGCCCTGCCGGCCCAGCTCCGAGAGCCGGGCCAGCAGGTTCTCGAAGATGCGCTGGCCGTCGAAGCGCTGCAGCAGCGGCGTGTCGTCGAGACCGCCCTGCGCGCGGCGGCGGCGCTGCAGCAGGTACAGCACGCCGCCGCCGGCCAGGGCGACGAAGCTCATCACCAGCGGCAGGTTGAAGCCGTGCCACACCGCCAGGCTGTAGTACGGCAGCGTGCCGCCGACCACCGGCGTCGCCGCGGCGGCCAGGAAGCTGCCCACCGACCAGGCCGGTACGATGCCCACCACCAGGCAGGCCAGCACCAGCAGCTCGACCGGCACGCGCATCCAGTGCGGCGGCTCGTGCGGCGCCTTGGGCACCGCGCCGCCGCTGGGCCGCCCCGAGGCGGGCGCAGCCCCCTCGGGGGGCAGCGAGGACACGGAGTGCCGAGCGTGGGGGTCACGTACTTCGCAGGGCGGGCCGAAGAACACGTCGAACACGAAGCGCGCCGAGTAGGCCACGCTGAAGACGCCGGCCACCGTCGCCAGCACCGGCATCGCCACCTCCAGCCAGGGAGCGGCGTCGAGGAACACCGTCTCGGCGAAGAACATCTCCTTGGACAGGAAGCCGTTGAGCAGCGGCACGCCGGCCATCGAGGCGCTGGCGATGATGGCCAGCGTTGCGGTGATGGGCATCGGCCGCGCCAGGCCGCTGAGCTTGCGGATGTCGCGCGTGCCGGTCTCGTGGTCGATGATGCCCGCCGCCATGAACAGCGACGCCTTGAAGGTCGCGTGGTTCATGACGTGGAACACGGCCGCCACGGCGGCCAGCGGAGAGTTCAGGCCCAGCAGCAGCGTGATGAGCCCGAGGTGCGAGATGGTCGAGTAGGCCAGCAGCCCCTTGAGGTCGTGCTGGAACATGGCGATGTAGCCGCCCAGCAGCAGCGTGGCCACGCCCGCGCCGCCCACCAGCCAGAACCAGGCCTCGGTGCCCGAGAGCGCCGGCCACAGCCGCGCCATGAGGAACACGCCCAGCTTCACCATCGTGGCCGAGTGCAGGTAGGCCGACACCGGCGTGGGCGCCGCCATGGCGCGCGGCAGCCAGAAGTGGAAGGGGAACTGCGCGCTCTTGGTGAAGGCGCCCAGCAGCACCAGCACCAGCGCGACCGGGTACAGCGGATGGGCACGGATGACGTCGCCCGAGGCGAGCACCACGTCCAGCTCGTAGCTGCCGGCGATGCGTCCCAGCACCAGCACGCCGGCCAGCAGGGCGAGGCCGCCGGCGCCGGTGACGGTGAGCGACATGCGCGCGCCGCGCCGCGCGTCGCGCCGGTGGTGCCAGTAGCCGATCAGCAGGAAGGAGAACAGGCTGGTGAGCTCCCAGAACATCACCATCTGGATCAGGTTGCCCGAGAGCACCACGCCCACCATCGAGCCCATGAAGGCCAGGAAGAAGGCGAAGAAGCGCGGCACCGGATCGGAGGCCGACATGTAGTAGCGCGCGTACAGCACCACCAGCGCGCCGATGCCCAGCACCAGCATGCAGAACAGCCAGGCGAAGCCGTCCAGGCGGAAGGACAGGTCCAGCCCCAGCATGCCGAGCCATTCGTACTGCTCGCGCACCACGTTGCCGCCGGCGACGCGCGGGAACATCCAGCCCACCTGCACCGCGCACCCCAGCGCCACCAGGCCCGCCAGCGTCGATTCCCGGTTGCGCGCGTTGTGCGGCAGGGCGGCAGCCAGCACGCTTGCGACGAAGGGAAGAAGGACGATCAGGGCCAGGGGCATCGCGATCGATTCTATCGACCGACCCTGGCGGGTTCATTGAGGATTCCACCGCCGGCGCCCCGTTTTTCGCGGGGCGCGCGCAGGCATTCACATCTGCCGCGGCAGCCAGGTGACCAGGTCCGGGAAGAAGTAGATGAGGAGGACGGCCGCCACCATCAGCAGGAACATCGGCACCGTGACGCGCGCGATGTAGAGCAGGTCCTTGCCCGTCATGCCCTGCAGCACGAACAGGTTGAAGCCCACCGGCGGCGTGATCTGCGCCATCTCGACCACGATGACGATGAAGATGCCGAACCAGATCGGATCGATGCCGGCGCCGGTGACCGTGGGCATGATGACTCCCATCGTCAGGACCACCATCGAGATGCCGTCGAGGAAGCAGCCCAGCACGATGTAGAAGACGGCGAGCATCATCACGAGCTGGAATTTCGACAGCCCCAGCGAGCCGATCCATTCGGCCAGGTGGCGCGGCAGGCCGATGTAGCCCATGGCCAGCGTCAGGAAGGCGGCGCCGGCCAGGATCAGCGCCATCATGCAGTACAGGCGGGTGGCGCCCAGGAGCGATTCCCTGAACGTGGTCCAGGTGAGCGAGCCCTGGGCGGCGGAGATGACCAGCGCGCCCACCACGCCGACGGCGGCCGCCTCGGTCGCGGTGGCGATGCCGGCGTAGATCGAGCCCAGCACCGCCAGGATCAGCAGCGTCACCGGGATCAGGCTGCGCGAGGCATGCAGCTTCTGGGCGAAGCTCATCCGTGCGTCGGGGGCCGGCACCTTGGCCGGATTCAGCAGCGCCCACACGCCGATGTAGCCCGAGAACAGCAGCGCCAGCAGGATGCCCGGCACCACGCCCGCGATGAACAGGCGGGCGATGGACACGTCCGCCGCCACGCCGTAGACGATCATGATGATCGAGGGCGGGATCAGCAGGCCCAGCGTGCCGGCGCCGGCCAGGGTGCCGATGACCATGTCCTGCGGGTAGCCGCGGCGCTGCAGTTCCGGCAGCGTCATCTTGCCGATGGTCGCGCAGGTCGCGGCGCTGGAGCCGGACACCGCGGCGAAGATCGCGCAGCCCACCACATTGGTGTGCAGCAGGCGGCCCGGCAGCCGCTGCATCCAGGGCGCCAGGCCCCTGAACATGTCTTGCGACAACCGGGTGCGGAAGAGGATCTCGCCCATCCACACGAACAGCGGCAGGGCCGTGAGCGTCCAGCTGGAGGCCGAGCCCCAGATGGTCACCGCCATGGCGTCGCCTGCCGGACGCGACGAGAACATCTGCATCGCGATCCAGGCGACGCCGGACAGCGTGAGGCCGATCCACACGCCGCTGCCGAGGATGAGGAAGAGCGCCGCGATCAGCAGCGCGGCCACGCTGATGTCACTCATGTCGCAGCATCTCCCCGTCGGCGCGCGGCGCCCGCCCGTGCCAGGCCAGGACGAATTCGTCGATCGCCGCGATCGCGAAGACCACCGCGCCGGCGGCCATCGCGAGTTGCGGGATCCACAGGGGCGTGGCGTCGTTGGAGGTCGACATGTCGTTGAACTCGTGGGACTGCAGCACCAGGCGCACGCTGAACACAGCGAACAGCAGCGCCAGCGCGGCGCCCGCGCCCGTGGCCCAGCGCTCCATCCAGCGCCGCCGGCCGGAACCCAGGGCGTTGAGCACCAGCGTCACGCGGATGTGCTCGCCCTTCTTGAGGGTGTGCGCCAGGGCGAGGAAGCCGGCCGCCGCCATCATGTAGCCGGCATAGGCGTCGACGCCGGGCACGTTGAAGTGGAGCTGGCGGCCCAGGATGGAGGTGAGCACCATCGCCAGCAGGCCGACCATGAAAAGCGCCGCCAGGGCGGCGGCGCAGTCGTACAGAGCGTTCAGAGCCTTGCGCATCGGCAATGCGTCACATCTTGCGATAGGCGTCCAGCACGGCCTGGCCTTCGGCGCCGGCCTTCTCCGTCCACTCCTTGATCATGGTTTCGCCCACCTTCTTCATGTCGGCCTTCAGCTGCGCCGAGGGCTCGTGGATGGTCATGCCGTTCTTCTTGAGCAGGTCCAGGTACTCCTGCGTCTTGGTCTTCGAGGTGGCCCAGCCGCGCTTCTCGGCCTCGGCGCCGGCCTTGAGCAGGGCTTCCTGCGTCGGCTTGTCCAGCGCATCGAAGGCCTTCTTGTTCACCAGCACGGCGTTCTTGGGCAGCCACGCCTGCGTGTCGTAGAAGTGCTTCAGGTACTCGTAGGTCTTGGTGTCGTAGCCGGTGGACCCGGAGGACATGTACGACTCCACCACGCCGGTGGCCATCGCCTGCGACAGCTCGGCCTGCTGCACCGTCACCGGCTGCGCGCCGACCAGCTCGGCGATGCGGGCCGTGGCCGGGCTGTAGGCGCGCCACTTCACGCCCTTGAGGTCGGCGGCGGCGTTGATGGGCTTGTTGATGAAGATGCCCTGCGGCGGCCAGGCCACGGTGTAGAGCAGCACGATGCCCTGTTCGGCGAGCTTCTTGGCCAGCACCGGCTTCTGTGCCTGGTAGAGCTTCCAGGCCGCGTCGTAGCTGTCGGCCAGGAAGGGAATGCCGTCCGCGCCGAACACCTGCCATTCGTTCTGGAAGTTCACCAGCAGGATCTCGCCCATCTGCGCCTGGCCGCCCTGGACGGCGCGCTTGATCTCGGGGGCCTTGAACAGCGCCGCGTTGGGGTGCAGGGTGATCTTGAGCTTGCCGGCCGTGGCCTTGTCGACGTCGCTGACGAACTGGGCTAGGTTCTCCGTGTGGAAGTTGCTCGGCGGGTAGGCCGTGGGCAGGTCCCACTTGGTCTGCGCGAGAGCCGAGCAGCTCAGGGTGAGGGCTGCCAGCGCGATGCCGAATTTGTGGTTCATCGTCTCTCCGGGTGTGTGTTGCAACGAAGCGAGGCAGCATACGTGCAAATATCGGGCCACCGGGTGCGGCATTTCCCGGACGCGAGACGACAGAAAAGCCGCCCGGGGGCGGCTTGCGTTTCTTCCCGAAGGAATCGGGCGAAGGCTCAGGGCGCCTTCTTCGCCGCCGGTGCCTTCTTCGCGGGCGCCTCTGCGGCCGCCGCCTCGAAGGGCTTGCCGTTCACCGTCAGACCCGCCGCGGAGAGCTTGGCCGCGGCCTTCTCCTTGACGCCCTTGACGCGCGCCATGAAGTCGGCCCAGTCCTTGAACTCGCCCTGCTGCCGCGCGTCGAGGATGCGCTTGGACAGCGAGGGGCCGATGCCCGGCAGCCCGTCGAGGTCGGCGGCCGACCCCTTGTTGACGTCGACCGCGGCGAACGCGGTCAGGGACATGGCGGTGAAGGCCAGTGCGGCCAGTGCTTTCTTGAACATGTGATGCTCCCTGTGATGTGATGACATGTGCGCGTCGTCCGCGCGGGAGCATCTTGCGCAGCCCTGGCACGAAGCGCCAGGGCACTGGTCATAGTTCCTCCACGCGGCGTGGAGGGTAGCTGTCCCAGGCCTGGCAGCCGGGGCAGTGCCAGAAGTACTGGTGCGCCTCGAAGCCGCAGGCCGCACAGCGGTAGCGCAGCAGCGGCCGCGCCGCCTGGTCCAGCGCGCGCTGGACCGGCGGGTGGGTGCGCGCGTCGTCGGCCAGGGTCTCGCCGGCCAGCCAGCGCGAGGCGGCGACCAGCGAGCCCGGCTGGTGGGTCAGGTGCGCGAGGTAGCCGTCGCGCGGCGCCGGCGCGGGGGCGGAGGCGTCCCTGGCCTCGGCCTCGGCCGTCGTCGGGCTGCCGCCCAGCGCGATGATGGCCTCCAGCACGTCGATGGAGGGCGCATGCGCGTAGCGCCGCTGCAGCAGGAGCAGGGCCTCGCCGCTGCGGCGTGCCGCCACCGCCGCCTGCTGCATCTGGGCGGCGAACAGGGGCAGCGCCAGCGGCGCCGTCTCGGCCAGGCGTACCAGGGTGTCGAAGGCGGCCGTCGGCTCGCCGCCGCGCACCTGCAGCGCCGCGATGTCCATCGGCGGGCGCGGGGCCTGCGGCGCGAGCGCGGCGGCCTGCTGCAGCAGGGCCATGGCTTCCTCCTGCGCGGCGCCGCGGGCGACCAGTTCGGCGGCCTGCTCGCACAGGTGGTGGGCGCGGCGTGTGCCGTAGCTGGCCTGCTCCGCCGCGTCGAGCTTGGCCGCGACGAGCTCGGCCTGCGACCACTCGCGCGAGCGCTCGTAGATGGCCAGCAGCGCCAGCCGCGCCTCGTTCTCGAAGCGCGTGCCTTCCAGCTTCTGCAGCGCACCCTCGGCACGGTCGAGCAGGCCGGCGCTGAGGAAGTCCTGCGCCAGCGCGTGCTGCGCGCGCTCGCGGTCGGCGCGGCTCAGGTCGCCGCGCGAGAGCAGGTGCTCGTGCACGCGCACCGCGCGCTGGTATTCGCCGCGCCGGCGGAACAGGTTGCCCAGGGCGAAGTGCAGCTCCTGCGTGTCGGGGTCGTTCTGCACGGCCTCGATGAAGGCGTCGATGGCCTGGTCCTGCTGCTCGTTGAGCAGGAAGTTCAGGCCGCGGAAATAGGCCTTGGGCGCCTGCCGGTTCTCCAGCCGGAGCTGGCGCAGGTCCAGGCGCGAGGCCAGCCACCCGAGCACGAAGGCCACGGGCAGGCCCAGCAGGAGCCAGCTCAGGTCAAAGTCCATGCTGGCGGGGGATCATCGGTTCGACGGCCGGGCCGGGCGCGGCGGCCGGGGATGCCGCCGGCGCGTTGGCCGGGGGCGGCGTGAGCGCCGACTGCTGCGCCGCCGCGCGGCGGTGGCGCCACCAGCCGGGCAGCATGCCCAGGGCGCCGACCACCATGCCGCCGGTGAAGGCGGCCAGCACCACCAGCACCAGCGGCGCGCGCCAGGAGGTGCCGAAGAAGAAGTACACCGTGGCGTCGTGCTGGTTGTTCAGCGCGAAGGCGAAGAGGGTAAAAAAAATGGCTGCCTTGAGCAGCCACAGGAGGTATCTCATGCGCGTTCCATAGGCGGACGCAATTCTACGGAGTCAATCGGCATCCGCGCCCGGCGCCGTCGGTATGCCGCGGGCGTCGACCGCCTCGCGCAGCGCCTTGCCGGGCTTGAAGTGCGGCACGCGCTTCTCGGGAACGAGGACGCTTTCGCCCGAGCGCGGGTTGCGCCCGACGCGCGGCGGCCGCCGGCTGACCGAGAAGCTGCCGAAGCCGCGGATCTCGATGCGGTGGCCGCGCACCAGGGCGTCGCTCATCGCGTCGAGGATCGTCTTGACGGCCTGTTCCGCGTCGCGGTGCGTGAGCTGCGCGAAGCGGGCGGCGAGTTCTTCGACCAGATCGGAACGGGTCATGGATTTCTAGAGGAAAACACGGCGGAGCAAGCCCCGCCGTGTCCTTGGGCCGCTTCGCGGATTACTTGTCCGAGCTGTCCAGCTTGGCGCGCAGCAGCGCACCCAGGCTGGTCGTGCCGGCGTTCTCGCGGGCCGACTGCTGGCTCAGGTTGGCCATGGCTTCCTGCTGGTCGACCATGTCCTTCTGGCGGATCGACAGCTGGATGTTGCGGGTCTTGCGGTCCACGTTGGTGACCACGGCCGTGACCTCGTCGCCTTCCTTGAGCACGTTGCGGGCATCTTCCACGCGGTCGCGGGAGATTTCCGAGGCGCGCAGGTAGCCGACCACGTCGT
The DNA here is from genome assembly GCF_044462705.1 of Xenophilus sp. Classification (NCBI taxonomy): domain Bacteria; kingdom Pseudomonadati; phylum Pseudomonadota; class Betaproteobacteria; order Burkholderiales; family Comamonadaceae; genus Xenophilus; species Xenophilus sp. The sequence continues at coordinate 15,229 of NZ_JBIQNC010000033.1, read as the reverse complement.
TGCCCAGGTCGATCTCGGCGCCGCGCGGGTCCACGGTCTTGACCTTGCCGGTCACGATCTGGCCCTTGTCGTTCACCGTCACGAAGGTGGTGAACGGGTCGCCGTCGAGTTGCTTGATGCCCAGGCTGATGCGCTCGCGGTCCACGTCGACGGCCAGCACGATGGCCTCGACTTCCTGGCCCTTCTTGTAGTTGCGCACGGCGGCTTCGCCCGGCTCGTTCCACGACAGGTCGGACAGGTGCACCAGGCCGTCGATGCCGGCCGACAGGCCGACGAACACGCCGAAGTCGGTGATCGACTTGATCGGGCCCTTGACGCGGTCGCCGCGCTTGGTGTTCTGCGCGAATTCCTGCCAGGGGTTGGCCTTGCACTGCTTCATGCCCAGGCTGATGCGGCGCTTGTCCTCGTCGATCTCCAGGACCATGACCTCCACCTCGTCGCCCATCGAGACGATCTTGTTGGGGGCCACGTTCTTGTTGGTCCAGTCCATCTCGGACACGTGCACCAGGCCTTCGATGCCGGGCTCCAGCTCGACGAACGCGCCGTAGTCGGCGATGTTCGTGACCTTGCCGAACAGGCGCGTGCCCTGCGGGTAGCGGCGCGAGACGCCCATCCACGGGTCGTCGCCCATCTGCTTGAGGCCCAGCGAGACGCGGTTCTTCTCGGTGTCGAACTTGAGGATCTTGGCGTTGATTTCCTGGCCGGCCGTGACCACCTCGCTCGGATGGCGCACGCGGCGCCACGCCATGTCGGTGATGTGCAGCAGGCCGTCGATGCCGCCGAGGTCCACGAACGCACCGTATTCGGTGATGTTCTTGACCACGCCGTGCACGATGGCGCCTTCCTTGAGCGTTTCCATCAGCTTGGCGCGCTCTTCGCCCATGGAGGCTTCCACCACGGCGCGGCGGCTGAGCACCACGTTGTTGCGCTTGCGGTCGAGCTTGATGACCTTGAACTCGAGGGTCTTGTTCTCGTACGGGGCCAGGTCCTTGACCGGGCGGGTGTCGATCAGCGAGCCGGGCAGGAAGGCGCGGATGCCGTTGACCAGCACCGTCAGGCCGCCCTTGACCTTGCCGCTGGTGGTGCCGGTGACGAACTCGCCGGATTCCAGGGCCTTTTCGAGCGCCAGCCAGGAGGCCAGGCGCTTGGCGGTGTCACGCGACAGGATGGTGTCGCCGTAGCCGTTCTCGACGGAGCCGATGGCCACCGACACGAAGTCGCCGGCCTGCACTTCGAGTTCGCCCTTGTCGTTCTTGAACTCGTCGATCGGCACGTAGGCCTCGGACTTCAGGCCGGCATTGACCACCACGTGGTTGTGCTCGACGCGCACCACCTCGGCGGTGATGACCTCGCCGGCGCGCATTTCGGAACGCTTGAGGGACTCTTCGAAGAGAGCGGCAAAAGATTCGGACATTGAATTTCCTTGACGTCACCCAGGTTTCCGGCCGCCCATGCAACATTGCTTGCGGCTGTTTCTATGACTGGAGACGGCGGTTGGGCTTGCGCCCGGTTGGGGTTGAACAACCAGCGGGCCAGTGCGCAGACGCGCGAGGGGAGCCGGGCTGGACCAGGGGCCGCCCGGCTTCTTTCTCGAAGGAAGTCCGGAGGCCCGAGCCTTGCGATCCGCCGGTCAGGCGTCGTCGAAAGGCTGCACCTGCCGCCACCAGGCCAACACCTGTTCGACCGATTGGTCCACGGTCTGCTCGGAGTTGTCCAGGAGGCGGGCATCCTCGGCCGGCTTCAGGGGCGCCACGCTGCGGGAGGCATCCCGCGCATCGCGCGCCTCCAGGTCGGCGCGAAGACTGTCGAGCATAGCAGGAATTCCCTTTGAAATCAACTGCTTATGGCGCCGCTCGGCGCGGTGGGCGGCACTGGCGGTGAGATACACCTTGAGCGGCGCGTCCGGGAAGATCACCGTGCCCATGTCGCGCCCGTCGGCGACCAGCCCCGGCAGGCGGCGGAAGTCCAGTTGCAGCGCCCGCAGCGCCTCGCGCACGGCGGGCAGGGCGGACACGCGCGAGGCGTCCATGCCCGCCGCCTCGGTGCGGATGGCGTCGGTGACGTCCTCGCCCCGCAGGAACACGCTGCCGGCGTCGAAGCGCAGGTCCAGGCCCTGCAGTTCGGCCGCGATGCGCGGCTCGTCCTGCGCGCCGGCTTCCAGCCCGGCGCGGCGCATGACCAGGCCGGCGATGCGGTAGAGCGTGCCCGAATCCAGGTAGTGGTAGCCCAGCCGCCGGGCCAGCTCGGCCGCCAGCGTGCCCTTGCCGGAGGCGGTGGGGCCGTCGACGCAGATCACCGGCACGCTGCGCGCCCGGACCACCGAGAACAGCGTCTCGAAGTAGTCGGGGAAGGTCTTGCCGACGCACTTCGGGTCGAGGATGCGCACCGGCAGCGCATCGGGGTTGAAGGCGGCCAGCGAGAAGCACATCGCGACGCGGTGGTCGTCGTAGGTGTGGATGCTGGCTCGGCGCCAGCCGCCGGCCGGCAGGGGCATCACGCGGATGAAGTCCGGCCCGGCCTCGACGCTGGCGCCCAGCTTGCGCAGCTCGGCCGCCATGGCGTCGATGCGGTCCGTCTCCTTGACGCGCCAGCTCGCGATGTTGCGCAGGGTGCTGGGGCCGTCGGCGTACAGGGCCATCACGGCCAGCGTCATCGCCGCGTCGGGGATGGCGTTGGCGTCCATGTCCAGCGCCTTCAGCGGCCAGGCGCCGCGGTGCACGGCGAGCCAGTTGGGGCCGCTGTCGATGACCGCACCCATGGCACGCGCCGCCTCGGTGAAGCGGATGTCGCCCTGGATCGAATCGGCGCCCACGCCGTCGATGCGCAGCGGGCTTGACGCCGGCGCGGCGATCGCGCCCAGCGCGATGAAGTAGCTGGCCGAGGAGGCATCGGCCTCCACGTGGATCTCGCCGGGCGAGGCATAGCGGCTGCCCGCCGGGATGACGAAGCGCTGCCAGCCCTCGCGCTGCACGGCGATGCCGAAGCGTGCCAGCAGGTTGAGCGTGATCTCGATGTAGGGCTTGGAGATGAGTTCGCCCACCACCTCGATGGCAATGGCCTGGCGCTGCGCCGCCAGCGGCAGCGCCATCAGCAGCGCGGTGAGGAACTGGCTGGACACGTCGCCGCGCACGCGGATCGGGGTGTCCAACTGCAGCGTGTCGAGCGCGGCAGGGCGGATGCGCAGCGGCGGGTAGCCCGGGTTGCCCAGGTAGTCGACGTGGCATCCCAGTTGCACCAGCGCGTCCACCAGGTCGCCGATCGGCCGCTCGTGCATGCGCGGCACGCCGCTGAGTTCGAAGTCGCCGCCCAGCAGCGCCAGCGCCGCCGTCAGCGGCCGCATGGCGGTGCCGGCGTTGCCGAGGAACAGCGAAGCCTGCTTGCGCTGCAGCCGGCCGCCGAGGCCGGCGATGCGCAGCACCGGGCCTTCGTGCGTGATGCCGCAGCCCAGTTGCGCCAGGGCCTCGAGCATGACGCGCGTGTCGTCGGAGTCGAGCGCGTCATGGACCGTGGTGGTGCCGGCCGACAACGCCGCCAGCAGCAGCACGCGGTTGGAAATGCTCTTCGAGCCGGGCAGCCGGACGCGGCCGGCCGCGCCCGCCAGCGGGGGAATGTCCAGGGACGGGATGGAGAACATCGTCACTCGGCCGAGGGCGGCTGGTCGGCGGGCAGCGTCCA
>NZ_JBIQNC010000033.1:0-11454 GCF_044462705.1 Xenophilus sp. | reverse complement strand
GGGATGGAGAACATCGTCACTCGGCCGAGGGCGGCTGGTCGGCGGGCAGCGTCCAGGCCGCGCGCACGCGGCTGGCGGCGGCGATCGCCTGCTCCAGGCCCGGGCTGTCGTCGGCGGCGATCAGGGCTTCCATCTGCATCAGCGCCTTGCGGAAGGCCTGCGACTGCAGCAGCACCTGCTCGCGGTTGGACAGCAGGATGTCGCGCCACACGGCCGGATCGCTGGCGGCGATGCGGGTGAAGTCGCGGAAGCCCGTCCCGGCGAGGCCGAGCATGTGTTTGCCGTCGGATCGGGCCGCGATGGCGTCGATGAACGCGAAGGCCAGCAGGTGCGGCAGGTGGCTGACGCCGGCGAAGGCCGCATCGTGCGCCTCGTGGTCCATCTGCAGCACCCGGGCGCCGATGCCGGCCCACAGTTGCGCCGCGCGGTCCACGTGGGTTCGCCGGGTGGCCTGGATCGGCGTGAGCACCACCTGGCGGCCCTTGAACAGGCCGGCCTCGGCATGTTCGACGCCCGACACTTCCTTGCCCGCGATGGGATGCGCCGGCACGAAGCTGGCCAGCTTCTGCTGCAGGCCGCGTTCGGCCGCCTCGATGACGCTGCCCTTGGTGGAGCCCACGTCCATGACCAGCGTGCGCTCGCCGATGCCGTGGCGGATGGCGCGGAAGGTGGCCTCGCAGGCACCCACCGGCACGGCCACCAGCACCAGGTCGGCGCCGGAGACGGCCAGCAGCGCCGAGGGCGCCGCGACGTCGATGACGCCCAACTGCCTGGCCCGCTCCGTCGTCGAGGGCGACTTGCTGTAGCCGACCACCCGCTTGACCAGGCGCGCCTGCTTGAGCGCCAGCGCGAACGAGCCGCCGATCAGGCCGCAGCCGATGAGTCCCAACTGGTCGAACATCTTCAGGTCTTGACCGGGTAGGCGCCGATGACCTTGTAGAAGGCGCACAGCGCGCGCAGCTCGGCCAGTGCGGCCGCCACGTGCGCCTGCGAGGGATGGCCGTCCAGGTCGATGTAGAAGTAGTACTCCCACTGCCCGGTGCGCGCCGGGCGCGACTCGAAGCGCGTCATGGAGACGTTGTGCTTCTTCAGCGGCACCAGCAGGTCGTGCACCGCGCCCGGGCGGTTGGGCACCGACACCACCAGGCTGGTGCAGTCGTGGCCCGAGGCCGGCGGCATGGCCAGCGTGGCCGGCAGCGTGATGACGGCGAAGCGGGTGCGGTTGTAGGCGTCGTCCTGGATCGCGTGGGCCACGATGTGCAGCCCGTACTGGGTGGCGGCGCGCTCGCTCGCCAGGCCGGCCCAGGCCGGGTTGGAGGCGGCGAGTCGGGCGCCTTCGGCATTGCTGGAGACGGCGCGCCGCTCGGCGCCCGGCAGGTGCTTGGCCAGCCAGGCCTGGCACTGGGCCAGCGCCTGCGGATGGGCCAGCACCGCCTCGATGCCTTCCAGCGAGTTCTCCCGGCGCAGCAGGTTGTGCCGCACCAGCAGGCTCACCTCGCCGACGACGTGCGTGGGCGACTGCAGGAACATGTCCAGCGAGCGCGTGACCACGCCCTCGTTGGAGTTCTCCACGCCCACCACGCCGTACTGGGCGCTGCCGCTGGCGGTGGCATGGAAGACCTCGTCGAAGCTGGCGCAGTGGATCAGGTCGGCGGCGCCGCCGAAGTACTCGATGGCGGCCTGCTCGCAGAAGGTGCCTTCGGGGCCGAGCACGGCCACGCGCTGCGGCGACTCCAGCGCCAGGCAGGCGGACATGATCTCGCGCCAGATGGCGGCCACGTGCGCCTCGCGCAGCGGGCCCGCGTTGTTGCGCTTGATCTTCTCGATGACCTGCGCCACCCGGTCGGGGCGGAAGAAGGGCGTGCCCTCGCGCTTCTTGACCTCGCCGACCAGTTCGGCCACGTGGGCGCGCTCGTTGAGCAGCTTCAGGAGCTGGTCGTCGAGCGCGTCGATCCGTTGCCGCAGTTCGGCGAGGGGATCGGGAGAGGAAGAAGGGGAGTCGGGTGGGGTGGCCGGGGCGGTCATTCGGACGCGTTCACGCTCAGGTGTGAAGTCGCTCGAATTCTCGCATGTAGGACACCAGCGCCTGGACGCCCTCAAGCGGCATCGCGTTGTAGATGCTGGCGCGCATGCCGCCCACCGACTTGTGGCCCTTGAGCTGCAGCAGGCCGGCCTGCCGCGCGCCTTCGAGGAAGTCGGCGTTGCGGCTCTCGTCGCGCAGGAAGAAGGGCACGTTCATGCGCGAGCGGCATTCCGGCGCCACTTCGTTGAAGTAGAACGGCGAGGCGTCGATGTAGCCGTAGAGCAGCTCCGCCTTGCGGCGGTTGCGCTCGGCCATGGCGTCGACGCCGTGCAGGTCGCCCTCGGCCTGCGCCAGCAGCCAGCGGAAGGTCAGCCCTGCCATGTAGATGCCCCAGGTCGGCGGCGTGTTGTACATGGAGTGGTTGTCGGCCACCAGCCGGTAGTTGAAGGCGCTGGGGCAGATCTCCAGCGCGCGGTCGAGCAGATCGTCGCGCACGACGACGATGGTCAGCCCCGCCGGCCCCAGGTTCTTCTGCGCGCCGCCGAAGGCCAGGCCCACGCGGCGCCAGTCCACCCGCCGCGAGGCGACGTGGGAGGAGAAGTCGATCACCAGCGGCGCCCGGCTGCCCAGCGCCTGCAGGTCGGGCAGCTCCTGGAACTCGACGCCGTGGATGGTCTCGTTCGAGCACAGGTGCACGTAGGCGGCGTCCGGATCGAGCTGCCAGGAAGAGGGCGCCGGCAGCGTGGTGTGCCGGCTGTCGGCGTTGCTGGCCGCGATCCGCGCCCGGCAGTAGCGCTGGGCTTCCTTCTGCGACTTGGCGCTCCAGCTGCCGGTGACCACGAAGTCCACGCCCGCGCCGCGCGAGAGGTTCAGCGGGACGATGGCGTTCTCGCCGAGCCCGCCGCCCTGCATGAACAGGACGTGGAATTCCTTGGGCACCGCGAGAAGCTCGCGGAAGTCCTGCTCGGCCTGGTCGCGGATGGCACCGAACTCCTTGCCCCGGTGGCTCATCTCCATCACGCTCATTCCGCAACCCTGCCAGTCGAGCATGTCGGCGGCGGCCTGGCGCAGCACGGCCTCCGGCATCGCTGCCGGGCCGGCGGAGAAGTTGTAGGGGCGTGACGGCGTGGCGGTCACTTCTTGGCCGGTGCCTTCTTGTTGGCTGCGCCGCTGCCGCCGTCGGCGGGGACGCCGAGCGCCTTCACCATGGCGTCGTCGAGGCGCTTGACCTGCGTCGTGATGGGCGATTCGAGTTCGCTCATCGACGGTGCCGTCATGATCGCCTGCACCATCTTCGGCTGAGCGCCCGCCAGCTTGCGGCTGGCCGACGACTTCATCCAGTCGATGGCCATCTTCAGTTCCTCGGCGCTGAACTCCTGCTCGAGCACCGGGGTGATGGCGCCCGGCGCCACCTGGGCCACCTTGTCGCGGATGATCGGCACCACGGCGTCGAAGTACTTCTGGACCTCCGCCTCGCCGGCCTTGGCCACGGTCTCGCGCTTGTCGGCGGGCACGCGCTCCTGCACGAAGCGCGAGCTGGCCGCCAGCACCGGTGCGGCCTCCTGCTGCGCGATGTTCTGGGCCAGCAGCTCGTAGCCCGGCTTCTGGATCTCGATGAACTCCTTGATCAGCGCCGCCTTGTCCTGGGCCCAGCCGGCGGATGCGGCGGAGGCCAGAGCCGCGGAAACGAGGGCCAGCTTGAAAGTCTTCATTCAGGGTTCTCCATGGAAAGGGGGACGTCGTCGGCGCCGTTCGCATCGTTCTCGACGATGCGCTGCAGCCCACTGAGCTTGGCGCCTTCGTCCAGCCCGATCAGCGTCACGCCCTGCGTGGCGCGGCCGAGTTCGCGGATTTCGGAAACGCGGGTGCGCACCAGCACACCCTTGTCGGTGATGAGCATGATCTCGTCGTCGGCGTGCACCAGCGTGGCGGCGACCACCTTGCCGTTGCGCTCGCTCTGTTGGATCGCAATCATGCCCTTGGTTCCCCGCCCGTGGCGGGTGTATTCGACGATGCTGGTGCGCTTGCCGTAGCCATTCTCGGTGGCGGTCAGCACGCTCTGCTGCTCGTCCTCGGCCACCAGCATGGCGATCACGCCCTGGCCTTCCTCAAGCATCATGCCGCGCACGCCGCGGGCGTTGCGGCCCATCGGGCGCACGTCGTTCTCGTCGAAGCGCACGGCCTTGCCGCCGTCGGAGAACAGCATCACGTCATGCTGGCCGTCCGTCAGGGCGGCGCCGATGAGGTAGTCGCCCTCGTCCAGGTCCACCGCGATGATCCCTGCCTTGCGCGGGTTGCTGAACTCGTTCAGCGCCGTCTTCTTGACCGTGCCCATGGAGGTGGCCATGAAGATGTAACGGTTGTCGGGGAAGTGACGCGCCTCGCCGGTCAGCGGCAGCACGACGGTGATCTTCTCGCCTTCGGCCAACGGGAACATGTTGACGATCGGCCGCCCGCGCGAGTTGCGCGAGCCGGCCGGCACTTCCCACACCTTGAGCCAGTACAGGCGGCCCCGGTTGGAGAAGCACAGGATGTAGTCGTGCGTGTTGGCGATGAAGAGCTGGTCGATCCAGTCGTCTTCCTTCGTCGCGGTGGCCTGCTTGCCGCGCCCGCCGCGCTTCTGCGCGCGGTATTCGCCCAGCGGCTGGCTCTTGATGTAGCCGCTGTGCGAGAGCGTGACTACCATGTCGGTGGGCGCGATCAGGTCCTCCGTGGACAGGTCCTGCGCGCTGTGCTCGATCTGGCTGCGCCGGGCGCCCAGCTTGGTCTGGCCGAACTCCTGTTTCAACGCTGTCAGTTCCTCGCCGATGATGGTCGACACGCGCTCCGGGCGGGCCAGGATGTCCAGCAGGTCGTCGATCTCGGCCATCACTTCCTTGTACTCGGCGACGATCTTGTCCTGCTCCAGGCCGGTCAGGCGCTGCAGGCGCATCTGCAGGATTTCCTGGGCCTGCGTGTCGGAGAGGCGGTACAGGCCGTCCGCATGCAGCCCGTAGGCGCGGTCCAGGCCCTCGGGGCGGTAGTCGTCGGCATTGACCGTGCCACCGTCGGCGCGGGCGCGCGTGAGCATCTCGCGCACCAGGGTGCTGTCCCAGGAGCGGCTCATCAGCTCTGCCTTGGCCACCGGCGGGGTGGGCGACTCGCGGATGATGCGGATGAACTCGTCGATGTTGGCCAGCGCGACCGCCAGGCCCTCCAGCACGTGGCCGCGGTCGCGGGCCTTGCGCAGGTTGAAGATGGTCCGGCGGGTCACCACCTCGCGGCGGTGCTGCAGGAAGACCTCGATCAGGTCGCGCAGGTTGCACAGCTTCGGCTGGCCGTCCACCAGCGCCACCATGTTGATGCCGAAGGTGTCCTGCAGCTGCGTCTGCTTGTACAGGTTGTTGAGGACGACTTCCGGCACCTCGCCGCGCTTGAGCTCGATCACCAGGCGCATGCCCGACTTGTCGGACTCGTCCTGGATGTGGCTGATGCCCTCGAGCTTCTTCTCGTGGACCAGTTCGGCCATGCGCTCCTGCAGCGTCTTCTTGTTGACCTGGTAGGGCAGCTCGTCGACGATGATCGCCTGGCGCTGGCCGCGGTCGATGTCCTCGAAGTGGCAGCGCGCGCGCATCACCACCTTGCCGCGGCCGGTGCGGTAGCCCTCGCGCACGCCGTTGATGCCATAGATGATGCCGGCCGTGGGGAAGTCGGGCGCCGGGACGATCTCCATCAGCTCGTCCACGGTCGCCTCGGGCTGCCGGAGCATGTGGAGGCAGGCGTCCACCACCTCGTTGAGGTTGTGCGGCGGAATATTGGTCGCCATGCCGACGGCAATTCCGCCGGAGCCATTGACCAGCAAATTAGGCAATTTGCTGGGTAGAACAATAGGTTCCTTTTCGCTGCCGTCGTAATTCGGGCCGAAATCGACGGTTTCCTTGTCGATATCGGCCAGCATTTCATGCGCAATCTTGGCCAGCCGAATTTCGGTATAGCGCATGGCCGCGGCGTTGTCGCCGTCCACCGAGCCGAAGTTGCCCTGGCCGTCCACCAGCATGTGGCGCATCGAGAAGTCCTGCGCCAGCCGCACGATGGTGTCGTAGACCGACTGGTCGCCGTGCGGGTGGTACTTGCCGATCACGTCGCCGACGATGCGGGCCGACTTCTTGTACGGCCGGTTCCAGTCGTTGTTGAGCTCGTGCATCGCGTAGAGCACCCGCCGATGCACCGGCTTGAGCCCGTCCCGCGCGTCCGGCAGGGCCCGCCCGACGATCACGCTCATGGCGTAATCGAGGTAGCTGCGCCGCATTTCCTCTTCGAGACTGATGGGCAGGGTTTCTTTGGCGAAGGAGGTCATGAGGCAGGCAAACCGGCGGCGGAACCGGCGATTTTAGCCCGGTGCCGGTGTGGCGATCGAGCAACACAAGAGGGGGATTCCGCCCCCGTCCTACGGTTCGACGCTGGGCAGCGGCCGGTTTGGGAAAGGCCCTATGGCACAATCAACTCAGCGTTTTGGGTGGTGGTCACTTGAAGCGTCCTTGTTTCGCAGCGCGGCTGCGGCTTTTTCCCCAAGAGGAGAACCATGAAGAAACTGAATAAAGTGGCGATGATGTTTGCAGTCGCTGCGCTCGCCACGGCCGCAGGCGCGCAGACCCGTGTCACCGCCGCGAATGGTGGTCCCGTGATCGACAACTGGCAGAACGGCACCGGCGAACTGGTGTGGAAGAACGGCACGAACGAACTGTGCTGGCGCGATGCCAACTGGACGCCCGCCACCGCCGCCGTGGGCTGCGATGGCGCCCTGGTGCCTGCCGCTGCGCCCGCTGCCACGCCGGCTGCCCCCGCCGCTCCGCGTCCGGCCGCGCCGGTCGCCGCCAGCAAGGTGACCTACGCCGCCGACGCCTTCTTCGACTTCGACAAGTCGGTGCTCAAGCCCGAAGGCCGCGCCAAGCTGGATGACCTGGTCTCGAAGATCCGTGGCATCAACCTGGAAGTGATCATCGCCGTCGGCCACACCGACTCGATCGGTACCGACGCCTACAACCAGCGCCTGTCGGTGCGCCGCGCCGAAGCCGTGAAGGCCTACCTGGTCTCCAAGGGCATCGAACGCAATCGCGTGTACACCGAAGGCAAGGGCGAGAAGCAGCCCGTGGCCGACAACCGCACCAAGGAAGGCCGCGCGAAGAACCGCCGCGTGGAAATCGAAGTGGTCGGCACCCGCGCCAACTGATTCGAGCTTCCTCGTTAAAAGCCCCGCCCCGGCGGGGCTTTTTTATTGGGTCTTCGGCATCGATCGCGCGGCAGGTCGAGCGTCGATAATCGGATTCATGAATCTCGACGTGAATGCGGATCCGGCCGAACTGGCCAAATTCTCGGAATTGGCGCATCGCTGGTGGGACCTCGACGGCGAATTCCGCCCGCTCCATGAAATCAATCCATTGCGCCTCGAATGGATCGAGGGCATCGCCCCTGTTTCCGGGCGGCGCGTGGTGGACGTGGGCTGCGGCGGCGGCATCCTGGCGGACGCCATGGCGCGGCGCGGCGCCGACGTGCTGGGCATCGATCTGGCGGGCAAGGCGCTGAAGGTGGCGCAACTGCATGCGCTCGAGGCCGGCACGCAGGGCGTGAAATACCAGGAGATCAGCGCGGAGGCGCTGGCGGCCGCGCAGCCGGCGGGCTTCGATGCCGTCACCTGCATGGAGATGCTGGAGCACGTTCCCGAGCCGGCCTACGTGGTCCGGGCCTGTGCCGAACTGGTCAAGCCGGGCGGCTGGGTGTTCTTCTCCACGATCAACCGCAATGCGAAGGCCTTCCTGGCCGCGATCGTGGGCGCCGAGTACGTGCTGGGCATGCTGCCCAAGGGCACGCACGAATACCGCAAGCTGATCCGGCCCAGCGAATTGGCGGCCTATGCCCGCGCCGCCGGCCTGGAGGTGCGGCATGTGCGCGGCATGCAGTACAACCCGATCACCCGCCGCTACTGGCTCAGCGCCGACACCGACATCAACTACCTGATGGCTGCCCGGCGGCCGACCGAGGCCGCATGACGGCCGCCGCGCTGCGTGCCGTGCTGTTCGACCTGGACGGCACGCTGATCGACAGTGCGCCGGACCTTGGGGCCGCCGCCGACCGGATGCGCCTGGACCGAGGGCTGGCGTCGCTGCCGCTGTCTGCCTATCGGCCGATGGCGGGCGCCGGCGCCCGCGGGATGCTCGGGGTGGCGTTCGGCCTGCTGCCGGAATCGCCGGAGTTCATGGACATGCGCGAGGAGTTCTTCCGCAACTACGAGGCGCGGATGCTGCGCGGCACCCAGGTCTTCGACGGCGTGCCCGAGCTCATCGTCGCGCTGCGCGAGCGGCGCCTCGCCTGGGGCGTGGTGACCAACAAGGCCAGGCGCTTCACCGAGCCGCTGACGCAGGCGATCGAGCTGTTCGCCACGGCGGGTGCGATCGTCAGCGGCGACACCACACCGCATTCCAAGCCGCATCCCGCGCCGCTGCTGGAGGCGGCCCGGCAACTCGGCGTGCCGCCCTCGGCCTGCATCTACGTGGGCGACGACGAGCGCGACATCATCGCCGGCCGGGCCGCCGGCATGCGGACCGTGGCGGCGATGTACGGCTACCTGGGCGCGCAGGCGGACACCACCCTCTGGGAGGCCGATGCCGTCGTCGATTCGCCACTGGCGCTCTTGCAATGGCTCGGACCGGCCTAAAATGCGGTTTTCCGGGGCTGCATTGGTTTCGACGTGGGTTCGGGGCCGCAGCGGGGCATGTCGAGCTGAATGTGCTCGTTAAACAGATTCAAACAAACTAACTGCAAACGACGAACGTTTCGCACTCGCCGCTTAATCCCGGCGAGCCTTGCAACAGTTGGCCGATGGGCTGGGCAAGGGGGCGCTAGAGCAATCTGACGCCTCCCGGCTGCAAGGTTAATCACATTGGCTGGCGGCGGTCCGGGCACCTTGGGCCGCCGCGAGATCCAAGGGTGCTGGCGGCCGGTGGAGCGTGCGACTGCGCGCCACCGGTGGCGAGATCCAAAACAGATCGCTAAACATGTAGAACTGCGCGGCGAAGGCTTGCGGACGGGGGTTCAAATCCCCCCAGCTCCACCACACAATCGAATGGCCGGGTGCCCAAAGGCGCCCGGCTTTTTTGTGCACGGGTGTTTCAACTGAGGAGGAAGAGGGATGACGGATACGCTGACCCGCACGCTCACGAGCTACTACGACGAGGTGCCCTACGATTCGCACCCCTTCCCTCAGACGGCGATCGAGCACCTGGAGGCGCTGGCTTGGCTGTTCGGCCTGGAGGCGCCGGCGCCGGCGAAGGCGCGTGTGCTCGAACTGGGCTGCGCCGCCGGCGGCAACCTCCTGCCGATGGGGGCGCGGCATCCGCTGGCCAAGGTGCTCGGCGTGGACCTGTCGCAGGTGCAGATCCGGCTGGGCCAGGAGGCGCAGGCCCGCATGCGGGTGAGCAATGTCGAGATGCGCGCCCTGAGCATCGCCGACATCGACGACAGCTTCGGCACGTTCGACTACATCATCTGCCACGGCGTCTACAGCTGGGTGCCGCCGCAGGTGCAGGAGGCGATCCTGCGCGTGTGCGCGCACAACCTGGCGCCCGCGGGCGTCGCCTACGTGAGCTACAACGTCTACCCGGGCTGGAAGGCGCGCGAGATCGTGCGCGACGCGATGATCCTGCGCGGCGGCCCGCGCGACGCGCCGCAGGAAAAGCTGGCCTACGCGCGCGGCATGCTCGAGTTCCTCGAACAGTCGGCGCGGCCGGACAGCGTGCTCAAAAAGACGCTGGAAGAGACGATGCCGATCGTGCGCGGCTCCAACGAGTCGTACCTGCTGCACGAGTTCCTGGAACCGTGCAACGCGCCGTGCTACTTCAAGGAGTTCGTCCAGCACGCCGCCGACCAGGGGCTGGCCTACCTGTGCGACGCCGAGCCCTCGACGATGTTCGTGCAGAACTACGGCGAGAAGGTGCGCGAGCCGCTGCTGCGCGAATGCGGCGGCAGCCAGATCATGATGGAGCAGTACCTGGACTTCCTGGTCAACCGCACCTTCCGGCAGAGCCTGCTGGTGCCGCAGGCGCGCGCCACCGAGGTCCGCTACCGCCTGGACCGCGACCGCCTGCGGCAGCTGCACTATGCGGGGGTCTTCGCGGCGGTCGACGGGCAGCCGCTCACGCTCGACACGCACGAGCAGCCCGCCACCGCGCAGCGCGGCCTGCGCGTGACGCTGCGCCTGCCGGTGCACAAGGCCGTGGCCCAGGTGCTGGACGAGCGTCATCCGGCGACGATCTCCGTCGATGCGCTGGTCGATGCCGTGTCCTCGCGCGTCGGCGAGCCGCGCGCCGCGGTCGAGGCGCCGGTGCTGGCCATGCTGGAGGAACTGCTCATCATCGGCGCCGTGCGCTTCCGCCGCTCGCCGGTCATCACGGCGGCCCAGGTGCCGGACAGGCCCCAGGCGCTGATGTCGGTGCGGCAGTCGCCCACGCTCGCGTCGCTGACCGCGCCCACCGCGCTGGTGTGCAACCAGTGGCACGAGTCGGTCGGCCTGTCGCTGCTGGAACGCTGCCTGCTGCCCATGCTCGACGGCGCCCGCGACCATGCCCAGCTGGCCGCCCACCTGCAGGCCGAGGCCTGTGCCGAGCGCCTGCGCTTCATCAAGGACGGCCAGCCCGTGACCGGGGAGGCGGAATCCGAGGCCTTCGCCCGCGAGCAGGTGGCGCTGGCGCTGCAGGGGCTGCGGCGCAAGGGCCTGCTGCTGGCCTGAACGGCGAGGTGGCGACCACGCCGATGGAGATCCAGGAACTGCTTTTTCGCCAGGGCTTCGGCACGCGGCGCGTCTGTGCCGGGCTGGTGCAGCAGGGCTACGTGAGCGTCGAGGGCGCCACGCTGACCGATGCGGCCGCCGAGGTCGACGCGCACGAGGGCCTGCCCTTCACGGTGCGCGGCGAGGCGTGGGCGTATCACGCCAAGGCCTACCTGATGCTGCACAAGCCGGCCGGCATCGAGTGCTCCCAGCGCCCCTCGGCCTGGCCCAGCGTCTACACGCTGCTGCCCGCGCCGCTGCGGCAGCGCCCGGCCAAGGGCGGCACCGACGGCGTGCAGGCCATCGGCCGGCTCGATCAGGACACCACCGGCCTGCTGCTGCTCAGCGACGACGGCACCTTCATCCACCGCATGAGTTCGCCCAAGCGCCACGTCCCGAAGGTCTACGAGGTGCAGGGCGTGCATGACTTCACGCCGGGCCAGGTGCAGCGGCTGTGCGACGGCGTGGTGCTCGACGACGACCCGCGCCCCGTGCGTGCCGCCGCGGCCGAACGGGTGGACGAGCGCCACCTGCGCCTGACGCTCACCGAGGGCAAGTACCACCAGGTCAAGCGCATGGTGGCGGCGGTGGGCAACCGCGTGGCGGGCCTGCACCGCAGCCGCATCGGCGG
>NZ_JBIQNC010000032.1:0-31920 GCF_044462705.1 Xenophilus sp. | reverse complement strand
TGAGCGCGCAGCCCACCTGCGAGGACACGCACAGCGTGCCGCGGCCCTTGTCCGGAATGTAGACCGTCTCGATCGCGTTCTTCGGGTCCATGCCGAGCAGCCACTTGTGGGTGCCGTCGGTGGACGCCTTGTCGTAGATGACTTCCGGCGGGCGCACCACGGCGATCGCCTCGAGCCGGGCGCGCAGCGCCTTGCCCAGGTCGGTCATCTGCTCGAAGTCGGTGGCGTAGCGGTGATGGATCCACTTCATCACCTGGTGCGCGCGGAACTTCTTTTCCCCGAGCTCCTGCTCGAAGAAGCGCTCGAGCGACGCACGGTCGAAGTCGAAGATGTTCGTCTTCGACTGGGCGGTGACCGTGTTGTCGCCCGGGCGCTGCATCATCGCCTCAGCGGCCGTGGACGTCGGTGGCCGGGAAGAAGTACGCGATCTCGATCGCGGCGTTCTCCGGCGAGTCGGACCCGTGCACGGCGTT
The DNA here is from genome assembly GCF_044462705.1 of Xenophilus sp. Classification (NCBI taxonomy): domain Bacteria; kingdom Pseudomonadati; phylum Pseudomonadota; class Betaproteobacteria; order Burkholderiales; family Comamonadaceae; genus Xenophilus; species Xenophilus sp. Next base: position 31,447 of record NZ_JBIQNC010000032.1, on the reverse strand, counting down.
GGCGTCGATCGAATCGGCGAAGTCGGCGCGGATCGTGCCCGGCGCCGCTTCCTTCGGGTTGGTCGCACCCATCAGCTCGCGGTTCTTCAGCACCGCGTTCTCGCCTTCCAGCACCTGGATCATCACCGGGCCGGACACCATGAACTCCACCAGCGCCTTGAAGAACGGGCGCTCGCGGTGGACCGCATAGAAGCCCTCGGCTTCCTGGCGGGACAGGTGCTTCATCCGGGCGGCGACGACCTTCAGGCCGGCCTTCTCGAAGCGGGAATAGATTTCGCCGATGACGTTCTTGGCGACGGCATCGGGCTTGATGATCGAAAGGGTGCGCTCCAGCGCCATTTGCATTCTTCTCCGGGAGGAAAAACCCGCGACGTGGCGCGGGTTTAGCCGACATGGCTCGGGAAATTCTAGCATCCGATTGACGCCCGATCACAGCCGGGCGTAGCATCAAACAATCGTTTGATTCAGCGTGCCTGCAGCCACCCGACATGTCCTCCACCGCCTTCTCCACCAAGGACCGGATCCTCGGCGCCGCCGAGGAGCTGTTCGCCCAGTACGGCTTCGCCGGCACCTCGCTGCGCCAGGTCACCAGCCACGCGGACGTGAACATCGCCGCGGTCAACTACCACTTCGGCAGCAAGGAGAACCTCGTGAACGAGGTCTTCCGCCGGCGCATGGACGAGATGAGCGCGCGCCGGATGGCGATGCTGGAAGCGGCCGAGCGCGAGCACCCGGGCGAGCTGGAGCCGGTGCTGGCCGCGTTCGTCGAGCCGGCGCTGGCGATGGCCCAGGACCGCCAGGGCGGCGGCGCCTTCATCCGCGTGATCGCCCGCGCCTACGCCGAGAAGAACGACAGCCTGCGCAAATTCCTCTCCGACCAGTACGGGCACGTGCCGCGCGAATTCGCGCGGGCCATCGGCCAGTGCCTGCCGGAGCTGCCGCGCGAGCAACTGCTGTGGCGCCTGGACTTCCTGGCCGGCGCGCTGACCTACGCCATGGCCGACTTCGGAATGATCAAGCGCCCACCCGGCACCACCGAAGCCACCCACCGCGAACGCGCCGCCCGCGAACTCATCCGCTTCGCCGCGGCGGGCTTTACGTCCTGAATCGGGCTTTCCTTGGCCACAGATTCCACAGATCAGGAGCGGATCAAGAGCGGTAATGGCTTTTTATCCTTTTGAATCTGTGAAATCTGTGGTCAAAAAAACTAAATGAATCCGAGAGATATGAGACATGGTTGAGAAATTGCTTGTACGGCGGGCCGCGGTGCTGGGGGCCGGGGTGATGGGGGCGCAGATTGCCGCGCACCTCACCAACGCCGGGGTCGATACGGTGCTGTTCGACCTGGCCGGCAAGGACGCGCCGAATGCGGTCGTCGACAAGGCCATCGCCAACCTGGGCAAGCTCTCTCCCGCCCCGCTGGCCAGCAAGACCCTGGCCGCGGCCATCACCCCGGCGAACTACGACTCGGACCTGGCGCTGCTGGAAGGCTGCGACCTGGTGATCGAGGCGATCGCCGAGCGGATGGACTGGAAGCAGGACCTGTACAAGCGCATCGCCCCGCACGTGGCCGCGCATGCGGTGCTGGCCAGCAACACCTCGGGCCTGGGCATCGACGCGCTGGCCTCGGTCCTGCCGGAGGAGATGCGCCACCGCTTCTGCGGCGTGCATTTCTTCAACCCGCCGCGCTACATGCACCTGGCCGAGCTGATTCCGGCGAAGACCACCGAGCCGTGGGTGCTGGACGCGCTGGAGGCCTTCCTCACCACCACCCTGGGCAAGGGCGTGGTCCGGGCCAAGGACACCCCGAACTTCATCGGCAACCGGATCGGCGTGTTCTCGATCCTGGCGACCATGCACCACACCGCGGCCTTCGGCCTGCCGTTCGAAGTCGTGGACGCGCTGACCGGGCCGGCGATCGGCCGGCCGAAATCGGCCACCTACCGCACCGCCGACGTGGTCGGCCTGGACACCATGGTCCACGTCATCGGCACGATGGCGGAGACGCTGCCGGACGATCCCTGGCACGCGCACTTCCAGGCGCCGGATTGGCTGCAGGCGCTGGTCGCCAAGGGCGCGCTGGGCCAGAAGACCCGTGCCGGCATCTACACCAAGCGTGGCAAGGACATCCTGGTGCTCGACCTCGAGGCGCAGGACTACCGGCCGAGCCAGCCGGAGCTCGAACCGGAGGTCGCCGCGCTGCTCAAGGAGCGCGACCCGGCGAAGAAGTTCGCTGCGCTGCGCGCCAGCGGACACCCGCAGGCGCAGTTCCTGTGGGCCGTGTTCCGCGATCTGTTCCACTACAGCGCCTACCACCTGGGTGCGATTGCCGACACCGCGCGCGACGTGGACCTGGCGATCCGCTGGGGCTACGGCTGGTCGCTCGGCCCGTTCGAGACCTGGCAGGCCGCCGGCTGGCGCCAGGTGGCCGACTGGATCGCCGAGGACATCGTCGCCGGCAAGGCGATGAGCGATGCCGCCCTGCCCGACTGGGTATTCGACGGCCGCGAGGGCGTGCACGGCGCCGAGGGCAGCTACAGTCCGGGCAAGGACGCCAAGCTGCCGCGCTCGTCTCTGCCGGTGTACCAGCGCCAGCGCTTCCCCGACCCGCTGCTGGGCGAACGCTTCGACCCGGGCGAGACCGTGTTCGAGAACGACGGCATCCGCGCCTGGACCGACGGCGACGGCGTGCTGGTGGCCTCGTTCAAGACCAAGATGCACACGGTCAACGACCAGGTGCTCGACGGGCTGCAGCACGCCATCGGCCTGGCCGAGCGCGACTTCCGCGCGATGGTGCTGTGGCAGCCGAAGGAGCCGTTCTCGGCCGGCGCCGACCTCGCCGGTGCGCTTGGCCTGCTGCAGGCCGGCAATGTCGCCGGCTTCGAGGCGATGGTCGCCAACTTCCAGCGCACCAGCCAGCGGATCAAGTACGCGCTGGTCCCGGTGGTCGCCGCGGTCCGCGGCCTCGCCCTGGGCGGCGGTTGCGAATTCCAGATGCATGCCGCGCGCACCGTCGCTCACCTTGAGAGCTACATCGGCCTGGTCGAGGCCGGCGTCGGCCTGCTACCTGCCGGTGGCGGGCTGAAGGAACTGGCGGTGCGCGCCTCGCGCGCGGCAGGCGACTCCGGCGACGTGTTCGCGCAGCTGCGTACCGTTTTCGAGACCGTGGCGATGGCCAAGGTGGCGGGCTCCGCGCTTGAAGCGAAGGAACTGGGCCTGCTGCGCGACGGCGACGCCGTCGCCTTCCACGCCCACGAGCTGCTGCACATCGCCCGCCAGCAGGCGCTGGCGCTGGCCGAACAGGGTTATCGCCCGCCCCTGCCGGCGCGCCGCATCCGCGTCGCCGGCGACGTCGGCATCGCCACCTTCCGCATGCAGCTGGTCAACATGCTCGAGGGACGCTTCATCTCGCGCCACGACTACGAGATCGCCGAGCGCATTGCCACCGTCCTGTGCGGCGGCGAGGTCGATCGCCACTCGCTGGTGGACGAGGACTGGCTGTTGCGCCTGGAGCGCGAGCACTTTGTCGCCCTGGCGCAGATGCCGAAGACCCAGGAGCGCATCGCGCACATGTTGAAGACCGGCAAGCCGTTGAGGAACTGAATCCATGAGCATGCAAATCCAGGACGCCTACATCGTCGCCGCCACCCGCACCCCGGTCGGCAAGGCGCCGCGCGGCGTGTTCCGCAACACCCGGCCGGACGAGATGCTGGCGCACGTGCTGCGCGCCGTGGTCGCGCAGGCGCCGGGCATGGACGTGTCCCGCGTCCAGGACGTCATCATCGGCTGCGCGATGCCCGAGGCCGAGCAAGGCATGAACGTGGCCCGCATCGGCGCGCTGCTGGCCGGGCTGCCGAACACGATTCCGGCGCAGACCATCAACCGCTTCTGCTCCTCCGGGCTGCAGGCGGTGGCGCTGGCCGCCGACCAGGTGCGCCTGGGCCAGGCCGACCTGGTGCTGGCCGGCGGCACCGAGTCGATGTCGATGGTGCCGATGATGGGCAACAAGATCGCGATGAGCCCGCAGGTGTTCGCACGCGAGGAGAACATCGCCATCGCCTACGGCATGGGCATCACCGCCGAGAAGGTCGCCGAGGAATGGAACGTCTCGCGCGAGGACCAGGACGCCTTCGCGCTCGGCTCGCACCGCAAGGCGCTGGCCGCGATCGAGCGCGGCGAGTTCCGCGAGGAGATCACCCCGCTGGAAGTCGTCGCGCACCTGCCCGACCTCGGCGGCAACACGATCCGGCTGAAGAAGACCCTGGTCGAGGTCGACGAGGGGCCGCGCCCGGACACGTCACTGGAAGGCCTGGCGAAGCTGCGCACGGTGTTCCGCAACGGCCAGGCCGGCGGCACGGTCACCGCCGGCAACAGCTCGCAGATGAGCGACGGCGCCGGCGCGGTGCTGGTCGCCTCGGAACGGGCGATCAAGGACTACAACCTCACCCCGCTGGCGCGCTTCGTGTCGTTCGCGGTGGCGGGCGTGCGCCCGGAGGTGATGGGCATCGGCCCGATCGCGGCGATCCCGAAGGCGCTGGAGCAGGCCGGGTTGACCAAGGACCAGCTCGACTGGATCGAACTCAACGAGGCCTTCGCCGCGCAGGCCCTGGCGGTGATCCGCGACAGCGGGCTCGACCCCGACAAGGTCAACCCGCTGGGCGGCGCCATCGCCCTGGGCCACCCCCTCGGCGCTACCGGCGCGGTGCGCACCGCCACCATCGTCCACGGCATGCGCCGCCACGGCCACAAGTACGGCATGGTCACCATGTGCATCGGCACCGGCATGGGCGCGGCCGGCGTCTTCGAAGCCCTGTGACATTTTTTGGCCACAGATTTCACAGATCAAGAGCGGGTCAACACAGGTTTTTAGAAAGTGGCTCGCCGCGACCTGACGGGTCGCCGCGAGCCACTTTTCCTTTGTCTGTGCAATCTGCTCTTGATCCGTGAAATCTGTGGCTAAAAAGGCCTGAAGATCAGTCGGAGTCGCGGACGCCCAGTTCGGTGAGCGCGTCGGTCATCATGCGGCGGGCGGGCTCGCTGAGCTTCTCGTGGTCAAGGGCGAAGCGGATGGTCGCGTTGATCAGCCCGATATGGGTGCCGCAGTCGAAGCGGGTGCCCTTGAAGCGGTAGGCCAGCGCCGGCTCTTCCGCCAGCAGCGCCGAGATCGCGTCGGTGAGCTGGATCTCGCCGCCCGCTCCCGGCCGGGTCGCCTCCAGCAGTTCGAAGATCCGCGGCGAGAGCACGTAGCGCCCGACCACCGCCAGGGTGCTGGGCGCCTCCGCCGGCGCCGGCTTCTCGACGATGCCGGTGATCGTCCCGCTGCGCCCCTCGAACGCCTCCGTCGCGACGATGCCATAGCTGGCGGTCTTGTCGCGCGGGACTTCCTGGGTCGCGATGACGCTGGCGCCGGCCTGCTCGGCCAGGTCCGCCATCTGCTTGAGCGCGCCGTCGCCGTCGCGGTTCCAGATCAGGTCGTCCGGCAACAGCACCGCGAAGGGTTCATCGCCGATCACCGCCTTGGCGCACAGCACTGCGTGGCCCAGGCCCAGCGCCTCGGCCTGGGTCACGAAGATCGCGCGCACCCCTTCCGGCAGCACGTGCCGGACCACTTCGAGCTGCTCCTGCTTGCCGGCGCGCTCGAGCTTCTGCTCCAGCTCGTACGCCTTGTCGAAGTAGTCGGCCACCGCGTGCTTGTAGCGGTTGGTGACGAACACCAGGGTGTCGCAGCCGGCCTCGATCGCCTCGTCCACCGCGTACTGGATCAGCGGCTTGTCCACGATCGGCAGCATTTCCTTGGGCACCGTCTTGGTGGCCGGCAGGAACCGGGTGCCGAGCCCGGCAACGGGAAACACGGCCTTGCGGATGCGTCGGGATCCGGCGCGCGTTGGGGACATCATGAATTCCGTGAGCTTCGGGCGGGGAACGCGACCACGGTCGCCGAATCGCTGGCGACGGCGGGCGCGGCCACCACCTCGGCGGGCACGAACTCCGGCACCGCATCGCGCAGCTGGGCCGCCATCACTTCCAGGTCGTAGCGGGCCACGGCCTCGCGCAGGCGCTGGCTCGCCGTGAGGATGCGCTCGGCCGCCACCGCGCGCGCCTCGGCCTGCAGGATTTTCGGATGCGCGGTCGGCCGGTAGCGCTCGTCGGCGTGGAACAGGGTTTCGTGCAGCTTCTCGCCCGGGCGCAGGCCGGTATAGACGATCGCGATGTCGCGCTCGGGCTGCTTGCCGGCCAGGCGGATCATCTGCTCGGCGAGCAGCTTGATCGCCACCGGCTCGCCCATGTCCAGCGTGTACACCGCATCCTGAGAGCCCATCGCCGCCGCCTGCAGGATCAGCTGGCAGGCCTCGGGAATGGTCATGAAGTAGCGGGTGACTTCCGGATCGGTCACGGTCACCGGGCCGCCATTGCGGATCTGCTCGCGGAACAGCGGCACCACGCTGCCGGCCGAATCGAGCACGTTGCCGAAGCGCACCGTCACCGCGCGGGTGGATGTCTTGCCGGACTGCGCCTGGCACACCATCTCGGCCAGGCGCTTGGTCGCGCCGAGCACATTCACCGGATCCACTGCCTTGTCGGTGGAGATCAGCACGAAGCTGCCGATGCCGGCGTCCTGGCACTCGCGGATCACGGTCTCGGTGGCGAGCACGTTGTTGCGCACCGCCTCGCGCAGCTGGAACTCCAGCAACGGCACCTGCTTGTACGCGGCGGCATGGAACACCGCCTCGGGCTGCGAGCGCGAGATGGCATGGCGGATCACCGCGGGGTCGCCGCAATCGCCCAGCACCGGCACGCAGCGCACCTGCGGAAAGTCGCGGCGCAACTCGGCCTGCATCCGGCTCAGCGCGAGCTCGTCGATCTCGACCATCGCGATCTGGTGCGCGCCATGGCGCGCGCACTGGCGGCACAGCTCCGAACCGATCGAGCCGCCGGCGCCGGTGACCAGCACGCTGCGCCCGCCCAGCCAGCCGCGGATCGCCTTCCAGTCCGGGGTGACCGGCTTGCGGCCGAGCAGGTCCTCGATCGCGACTTCCTTCAGTTCGCCCGGCAGCGACCGGCCTTCAAGCAGGTCGTCCAGCCGCGGCACGCGGCGGAACGGCAGCCCGGTCCGCTCGCAGGCGGCCACCACTTCGCGCATCGCCGCCGCGTCGAGCTGCGGCATCGCGATGACCAGCAGCGCGGCCGCGGTTTCCGGCGCGATCCGCTCCACGTCCGCGACCCGGCCCAGCACGGGCACGCCCTGCAGGTAGCTGCCGCGCAGGTTCGCGGCGTCGTCCAGGAACCCGACCGGCTGGTAGGCGCCGGTGCGGCGCAGGTCGCGCACCAGTGCCTCGCCGGCCTGGCCCGCGCCCAGGATCAGGACCCGCATTCCGCCCTGTTCGGCCTTGCTGCGCTGGTGGTCCTTCCACACCCGGTACAGCAGCCGCGGCATCCCCAGCAACGCGGTCAGCACGAACGGATACAGCAGCAGGACCGTGCGCGAGACCTGGTCCATGCGGTTGTAGAGGAACAGGCCGACGAAGATCGCCACCAGGCCCGCGAGGCAGGCCTTGAGGATGTTGATCAGGTCGGGGACGCTGGCGAAGCGCCAGATGCCCCGGTACAGGCCAACGCGCCAGAACACCAGGCCCTGGGCGATCAGCACCAGCGCGGTCTCGGCCGACCACGGCGACAGCGGCGACGGTTCGGAGCGCAGCGCGTAGCGCAACAGGTGCAGGCCCGTCCAGGCCGCCCAGACCATGCACAGATCGTGCACGATCACCGCGACCCGCGGCACCCCCAGCGCCACCCGATCCTTCCAGTTCGCCATCACCTACCCTCTCCCTGCGCGAGTCCATCCCTGCTGCAGCCGCGACCAGGCCATGCAAGCCACCGCGCAGGAGAGTCCGACCACCCATATGATAACGGCGAATGAATACGCACTTGCGATGAACATCAACGAAACGGCGACCAGCGACGCGGCCAGATAGGCGCCGGCGACGCGTCCATGGCTGGCTCCGCGACGTACCCAGGCCTGGTACGCATGCTGCACATGGGCCTGCCACCAACGTTCTCCACGCACGATGCGACGCGCCAGCGTCAAGGACGCGTCAACGCCGAACACCAGCAACGGAAAGGCCAGCAGGGGCGCCCTGGGCCAAGGGGTCTCGAGCAGCAGCAACCCGGCCAGCGTGGCCAGCAGATAGCCCAGCGATCCGCTGCCCACGTCCCCGAGGAAGATCCGGGCACGCGGCAGGTTGAACGGCAGGAAGCCCGCGCAGGCCGCCGCCAGCACGATGCCCGGCAATGCGACCTCGCCACCACCGGCGAACAGGGCATAGGCCGCGGCCGCGACCAACGCCTGGCTGGCGGCCAGGCTGTCGATCCCGTCCATGAAATTCCAGACGTTGACCAACACGACCGCCAGCACCAAGGCTGCGCTGGCCTGGACCAGGTCCGCGCCCAACAGGACCAGCGCGTGGGCCAGCAGCGCCGCGGCCAGCAGGTGCACCGCCAGGCGCAGCGGCGGCGGCACGTGGCGATGGTCGTCGCGCCAGCCGATGCCGGCCACCGCGACCAGGCCCAGGCCGATCCACATCCATGCGCGCGCCTGGGTGCCCGGTTGCCATGCCAGCCAGGCGAGCAGCGGGAGCATCGCCGCGACGATCGCGATGCCGCCGCCGCGCGGCGTCGCCGCCTGGTGGCTGCGACGTTCGCCGGGGTGGTCGAGCAGCGCATTGCGCAACGCGTAGGCCCGCGCCAGCCAGGTCCCGGCCAGCGAGATCGCAAACCCCAGCACGCCCCAGGCCAGCATCGAAAGGTTCAGACCACCGCGTAGTTGAGCAATGGCTTGACCGTACCCCATTCCTTGCAGCTGGGGCATTGCCAGTGGTGGCTGCGCGCGCCGAAGCCGCAACGGCTGCAGCGGTAGCTGGGATTGCGCACCAGGAGCTGGTCGGTGATGTGCTTCAGGTCGTGCAGGGTCGCGACCGGGTCGGCGCTTTCGGCCAGGGTCAGGTCGATCAGCGCGGCCTCGCCGCGCACCGACGGCCGGTCCTTCAGTTGCCGGGCCAGGTAGGCGCGCGCGGAACCCACGCCCTCCTCCACTTCCACCAGCCGGGTCAGTGCCAGCACGGGCGAAATGCCGCGGTAGTGCTCGGCCATCTGCGCCAGGAAGGTGCGCGCGCCGGTGGTGTCGCCCACGCGCGCATAGGCGGCCAGCAACGACGGCAGCAGCTCCGGCAGGTAGTCGGGGTCGTGCCGCGCGGCACGTTCGAAGGCGCGGATCGCGGCCGTGTCGTTGCCGGCCTCGACCTCGATCCGGCCCTCGAGCAGGCCGGCGCGCACCGAGGTGGAGTCGGCCGCGTAGGCCCGGGCGATCGCCGCTCGCGCCTCGTCGATGCGGCCGGCGGCGCGGTGCCGGTCGGCCAGTTCGCATTCGAACTGCGCCACCAGCTTGCCCATCGGCTCGCCGGTCACCGCCTCGTAACGGGTGGCGTTCTCGATCGCCTTGGCCCAGTCGCGCTCGGACTGGTAGATCGCGATCAGGTGGCGCAGCGCCTGCGGCGCGCGCTGGTCGATCCGGGCCAGGTCGGAGAACACGGTTTCGGCACGGTCGAGCAGGCCGGACTTCATGTAGTCCTCGCCCAGCGCCAGCAGCGCCTGCACCTTCTGCTGGTCGCTCAGGTCGGGGCGCTGCACCAGCGCCTGGTGCAGGCGGATCGCGCGGTCGACCTCGCCGCGGCGGCGGAACAGGTGGCCGAGTGCGACCTGGGTCTCGAAGGTGTCCTTGTCCAGCTCGGCGATGTGCAGGAACAGCTCGATCGCCTTGTCCGGCTGCTCGTTGAGCAGGTAGTTCAGGCCGCGGAAATAGGTCGTGGAGAGCTTGCTGACCTGGCTGTCGCTATGCCGTTCGCCGCCGCGGCGCCCGATCACCCAGCCGGTGATCGCCGCCAGCGGGATCAACAGCGCGTACCAGATCCATTGGTCGAGCAGGACCATCGGTCAGGCCGCCCTGTCGTCGTCGCGGCGCGCCGGGCGCCGCAGCAGCGTGCTCGCGGCCAGGACCACGCCGCCTGCCACCACGCCGACCAGCAGCGCGAGCAGCAGCGACACGCCCAGGCTGGCGCGGAACACGGAGAAGCCGAGGTCGATCGCCACCGGCTGCGGATTGAGCGCGCCGATCGCCAGCCCCACGGCCAGGAACAGCACGGCGAGGACCGCGCGCAGGACGCGCATCAGTCGTCGTCGGCCACCGGCAGGGCGTTGCTCACGCGCTCGCGCAGCTCCTTGCCGGGCTTGAAATGGGGAACGTGCTTGCCCGGCAGCGCGACGGCCTCGCCGGTCTTCGGATTGCGGCCGGTACGCGGCGGCCGGTAATGCAGGGAAAAGCTGCCGAAACCGCGGACCTCGATGCGCTCGCCCTGGGACAGCGAGGCACCCATCATTTCCAGCAGCGACTTGACCGCGAGGTCGACGTCGTCGGCCTTCAGGTGGGCCTGGCGTTGGGTGAGGATCTCGATCAGCTCGGACTTGGTCATGGGCTCGTGTCGTGCGTGGAACCCGCGCGACGGGCGGCCCGGGAGTCCCGGGCCGCCGCCAACGCTCAACTTACTCGGACTTGTTCCCGAGCTGCTCACGCAGCAGCGCGCCGAGCTTGGTGGTTCCGGCAGAGGCATCCGCGGAGCGGTTGTACTCCGCCAGCGCCTCCTGGGTCTCGGCCTCGTCCTTGGCCTTGATCGAAAGCTGCATCAGGCGGCTCTTGCGATCGGTGCCGACGATCTTGGCCTCGATCTCGTCGCCGACCTTCAGCTTCTGGCTGGCGTCCTCGACCCGCTCGTGCGAGATGTCGCGGACCGACAGGTAGCCTTCCACGCCGTCGCCCAGGTCGATGGTCGCGCCCTTGGCGTCCACTTCCTTGACGGTGCCCTTCACGATCGAGCCGCGGCTGTTGTTGGCCTGGAACTGGCCCATCGGGTCCTGCTCCAGCTGCTTCACGCCCAGGCTGATGCGCTCGCGCTCCGGGTCGACCGCCAGGACCACCGCCTCGAGGGTGTCGCCCTTCTTGTAGTTGCGGACGATTTCCTCGGGGTTGGCGTTCCAGCTGATGTCCGACAGGTGCACCAGGCCGTCGATGCCGCCTTCCAGGCCGATGAAGATGCCGAAGTCGGTGATCGACTTGATCTGGCCCTCGACCTTGTCGCCCTTCTTGTGGATCGCGGCGAAGGTTTCCCACGGGTTGGAGGTGACCTGCTTGATGCCCAGCGAGATGCGGCGGCGCTCCTCGTCCACGTCCAGGACCATGACCTCGACCTCGTCGCCGACCTGGACGACCTTGGACGGGTTGACGTTCTTGTTGGTCCAGTCCATCTCCGACACGTGCACCAGGCCCTCGACACCTGGCTCGATCTCGACGAACGCGCCGTAGTCGGTGACGTTGGAGACCTTGCCGAACACGCGGGTGTTGGCCGGGTAGCGGCGCGAGATGTTGTCCCACGGATCCTCGCCCAGCTGCTTCAGGCCGAGGCTGACGCGGTTGCGCTCGCGGTCGTACTTGAGCACGCGGACGTCGAGCTCCTGGCCGACTTCCACCACCTCGGACGGATGGCGCACGCGCTTCCAGGCCATGTCGGTGATGTGCAGCAGGCCGTCGATGCCGCCCAGGTCCACGAACGCGCCGTAGTCGGTGAGGTTCTTGACCACGCCCTTGAGCACCGCGCCCTCGACCAGCTTCTCGAGCAGCGCCTCGCGCTCCTCGGAGTGCTCGCTCTCGACCACCGCGCGGCGGGAGACGACCACGTTGTTGCGCTTGCGGTCGAGCTTGATGAGCTTGAACTCCAGCTCCTTGCCTTCCAGGTACACCGGGTCGCGGACCGGACGCACGTCGACCAGGGAACCGGGCAGGAACGCGCGGACGTCCTTGATGTCGACGGTGAAGCCGCCCTTGACCTTGCCGCTGATGCGGCCGGTGATGGTCTCGTTCTTCTCGAGGGCTTCCTCGAGCTCGTCCCACACCATCGCGCGCTTGGCCTTCTCGCGCGACAGCACGGTTTCGCCGAAGCCGTTTTCCAGGGCGTCCAGCGCCACCTTGACGGTGTCGCCCACGCCGACGTCGATTTCGCCTTCTTCGTTGCGGAACTGCTCGATCGGGACAATGCCCTCGGACTTCAGGCCGGCGTTGATGACGACCACGTCGGAGCGGACGTCGACCACGGTGCCGGTGACGATGGCGCCGGGCTTGAGCTTGGCGAGGTGGGCCTGGCTCTGTTCGAAGAGTTCGGCGAAGGATTCGGTGGCTACGGTCATGTTGTTCTCGGTTGGCGTGCGGGATTGCAGCGCCGGGGTTGGTGGATTGCCCGGGTTCGCCCGGGGCCTTCGGGTACTTCCAGGTAAAGCAGCCGACCATGGGTCGGCTCTACGGCTCTTCTACGACGGGGTGACGATGCCCAGGACCCGGGCGACGACGGCGTCGATCGGCAGCCCGGTGGTGTCGATGCGGATGGCGTCTTCGGCCGGCCGCAACGGCGCCACCGCGCGGCTGGCGTCGCGGGCGTCACGGGCCAGGATCTCCCGTAGCAGACCCTCTAAGGTAACCGAAACCCCTTTTTCCTTCAACTGCTTATAGCGTCTTTCGGCGCGTTCCTCGGCGCTGGCGGTCAGGAACACCTTGAAGGAAGCGTCGGGGAAGATGACCGTGCCCATGTCGCGGCCGTCCGCGACCAGCCCGGGCGGCTGGCGGAAGGCGCGCTGGCGGTCGCGCAGCGCGGCCCGGACTTCGGGGATGGCGGCGATCGCCGAGGCCGCGGCCCCCGCGGTCTCGGTGCGCAGCTCGTCGGTGGCGTCGTGGCCGTTGACCAGCACCCGCAGCTCGCCGTCGGCCGCCTCGCGGAAGCGGATCTCGGTGTCGAAGGCGCAGCGGACCAGGGCCCCGGCGTCGTCCAGGTCGAGGTCGTTCCAGCCCGCGGCCACGCCTACCGCCCGGTACAGCGCGCCCGAGTCCAGGTAGTGCCAGCCCAGGCGCTGGGCGACCAGGCGGCTGATCGTGCCCTTGCCGGAGCCGGAGGGGCCGTCGATGGTGAGGACGGGGGTGTGAGGGTCCGGGGCCTGCGGGTCTGGGGTCGGCGTCATCGGCACATTGTAGCGCCCGCGCCGGGACAAACAGTTGATTCGGCGTGGATTTCTCCGCTAGAATGGGCGGCTGGCGCGCTTGCGCGCTTTTTTCTTCGTCCGCCAACCCCATTGCCGAGGTTTCTTCCATGAAGGTGCTTTCCTCCCTGAAGTCGGCGAAGACCCGTCACCGCGACTGCAAGGTGGTCCGCCGTCGTGGCAAGGTCTTCGTAATCTGCAAGTCCAACCCGCGCTTCAAGGCGCGCCAGAGGTAAGCCGGAGGCTTGCCTCGTAGAGCCGACCCATGGTCGGCTGCTGTTCGAAAGGCCGCGGAAACGCGGCCTTTCTGTTTCCCGGCCCTGCAGGAGCGGCGGAAGCCGCGACCGAAAGTGTGACAGGCTCCCCGTCGCGGCCTCCGCCGCGCCCACAAGGGGCTGCGCGGCACCCGTACAATCCTGCAAGGACACCGACGAGGCATCCACCATGAACCGGTTCGGCACCACGCTTCCCCTGCTGTTGCTGTGCGCTCTCGCCGCCCCGGCGGGCGCCGACACCCTGCTGATCGAGCGCGTCGAGCAGGCCAATCCGGCGGCCCTGCCCGCCCGCGGCATGAGCATGGCCCAGGTCCAGGCCCGCTTCGGCGAGCCGTCCGCCCGGCTGGATCCGCGCGGCGGCCAGAAGTCGGCCTGGCCGGTGATCCACCGCTGGACCTATCCCGCATTCACCGTCTACTTCGAGCGCGACAAGGTGATCGACGCCGTCCTCAACCCGCAGCCGGGCGAAACCGGCCCGGTCCCCGTCACCGCCCGATGACCCAGCCCCTGCGTTTCCCGGCGGAATGGGAGCCCCAGTCCGCCGTCCTCCTCGCGTGGCCGCATGCCGGCACCGACTGGGCCGAGCGCCTGGGCGAGGTCGAGGAGACCTTCATCGCCATGATCGCGGCGATCACCCGCTTCGAGCCGGCGATCGTCTGCGTCGCCGACGACGACGTCGAGGCCTACGCCCGCGCCCGCCTGGCCTCGGCCCGGGTGGACATGGCACGCGTCCGCTTCGTGGTGGTGCCGTACAACGACACCTGGTTGCGGGATACGGGCCCGATCACCCTGACCGACTCTCCCTTCTCCCCGCCTGCGGGGAGAAGGTGCCCCGAAGGGGCGGATGAGGGGCGCTCTTGCTCTTTCCGTCTCCTCGACTTCCGCTTCACAGGCTGGGGCGGCAAGTTCGAGGCTGGCGAGGACGACCGCCTGGTCGGGCGCCTTTCCCACATGGGAATCTTCTCGAACTGTTCCGTACAAAGCATTGATTTTGCTTTGGAAGGCGGCGCCATCGAAACCGACGGCCAGGGCACCCTGCTGAGCACCTGGCGCTGCCTGGGCGAGCGCCATCCGGACAGCGACCCGGAGACGGTCGGTCGCCAGCTTGCCGGGTGGCTCCGCCAGGACCGCGTGCTCTGGCTGCACCACGGTTACCTCGAGGGCGACGACACCGACGCCCACGTGGACACCCTCGCCCGCTTTGCCGCGCCCGACGCGATCGTGTTCCAGGCCTGCGACGACCCTGCGGACTCGCACCACGCCGAACTGCAGGCAATGGCGGCTGAAATCGCCGCGCTGCGCACCGCCGGCGGCCAGCCCTACCGCCTGTTCCCGCTGCCCTGGCCGCGGCCGATCCATGACGACGGCCGCCGCCTCGCCGCCAGCTACGCCAATTTCCTGATCGTCAACGGCGCGGTGCTGATGCCGGCCTACGGCGATCCCGCCGATGCGCGTGCCGCCGACGTGCTCGCCGCGGCCTTCCCCGGCCGCGAGATCGTCCAGGTCCCCTGCCGCCCGCTGATCTGGCAGAACGGCTCCCTGCACTGCCTGACGATGCAACTGCCGCAAGGCGTCGCGCAGGACTGAACAAGGGGGCGACCGTGGGTCGGCCCTGCACGGGGTCGGCCCTACAATGTCGGAATGACGAAGCGAACCCTCCCCGTCGCCCTGGTGCAGGAACGCAACCACGGCGATGCCGACGCCAACCTGGCGGTGATCGAACAGCGCGTCGCCGAAGCCGCCGGCAACGGCGCGAAGCTGGTGCTGCTGCAGGAACTGCACAACGGCGCCTACTTCTGCCAGCACCAGGACGTGTGCGAGTTCGACCTGGCCGAACCGATCCCCGGCCCGAGCACGCAGCGCCTTGGCGCGCTGGCGAAGCAGCACGGCGTGGTGATCGTCGGCTCGCTGTTCGAGCGCCGCGGCACCGGCCTGTACCACAACACCGCGGTGGTGCTGGAGCGCGACGGTTCGCTCGCCGGCAAGTACCGCAAGATGCACATCCCCGACGACCCCGGCTTCAACGAGAAGTTCTACTTCACGCCCGGCGACCTCGGCTTCCATCCCATCGACACTTCGGTCGGCCGCCTGGGCGTGCTGGTGTGCTGGGACCAGTGGTACCCGGAAGCGGCGCGGTTGATGGCGCTGGCCGGCGCCGAGCTGCTGCTCTACCCGACCGCGATCGGCTGGGACCCCGACGACGACCAGGCCGAGAAGGACCGCCAGCGCAACGCCTGGATCCTCAGCCACCGCGGCCACGCGGTCGCCAACGGCATGCCGGTGCTGTCGTGCAACCGCGTGGGCCACGAGCCTTCGCCGGTCGGGCGCTCGGGCATCGACTTCTGGGGCTCCAGCCACGTGCTCGGCCCGCAGGGCGAATTCCTGGCCGAAGCCTCGACCGACGCGCCGGAAGTGCTGATGGCCGAAGTGGACCTGCGCCGCAGCGAGGACGTGCGCCGGATCTGGCCGTTCCTGCGCGACCGCAGGATCGACGCCTACGGCGACCTGCTGAAGCGCTACCGTGACTGAGGCCGCCGCGCAGCCCACCGCCGTCGTCGAACGCGACGGCGTACGCTACACCCTGCTCGGCACCGCGCACGTGTCCCGCGCCAGCGTGGATGCGGTGCGCGCCGCCATCGCCGAGGGCGGCCACGACACCATCGCGGTCGAGCTCGACCCGCACCGCCTGCAGTCGCTGACCGACCCGGACGCGCTGGCCCGCCTGGACCTGGTCAAGGTCCTGCGCGAGGGCAAGACCGCGCTGTTCGCCGCCAATCTCGGCCTGGCCGCGTACCAGCGGCGCCTGGCCGAGCAGCTCGGAATCGAGCCCGGCGCCGAGCTCAAGGCCGCGGCCGAGGAAGCGCAGGCGCGCGGCCTGGACCTGGCGCTGATCGACCGCGACGTCGGCATCACTTTCCGGCGCGCGTCGCAGCGGCTGGGCTGGTGGGGCCGCGCGAAGCTGGTCGGCGGCCTGGTCGCGGCGCTGTTCGCCGACGAAAAGGTCGAGGAGGACGAGATCGAGAAGCTCAAGCAGGGCGACCTGCTGGAAGCCAGCTTCGGCGAATTCGCTGGCGAGAACCCGGAACTGTACGAAGCGGTGATCGCCGAGCGCGACCGCTACATGGCCGCGAACTTGCGCGAGCTGTCCACCGGCCGCGCCCGCGAGGTGCTGGCGGTGGTCGGCGCGGGCCACCTGCAGGGCCTGGCCCGGCACCTGCGCGAGGACGACGTCGCTCCCGCGGTGCTGCGCGCCGATCTCGAGGAGGTCGCGCCGAAATCCTCGTTCCCCTGGTTCACCACGCTGCTCGCCGTGTTCGTGCTGGGCGGCTTCGCCTGGGGCTTCTGGCACGGCGGCATCGATGTCGCCACCGAGCTGATGCTGTACTGGGTGCTGCTGACCGGCGTGCTCGGCGCGATCGGCTGCGCCGTCGCCGGCGGCCACCCGCTGAGCATCATCGCCGCGTTCGTGGCGTCGCCGGTGACGCCCCTGCACCCGGCGCTCGCCTCCGGCACGATCAGCGCGCTGGTCGAAGCCTGGATCCGCAAGCCGACCTACGGCGACTTCCTGTCCCTGCGCGACGACGTCGCCACGCTCAAGGGCTGGTGGCGCAACCGCGTCGCCCGCGTCCTGCTCAACTTCTTCCTCACCAGCCTCGGCACCGCCATCGGCGTCTGGCTCGGCGCCACCAAACTCCTCGGCGCCCTTCTCGGCTGATCGCCGGCTTTCCTTTTGCCACAGATTCCACGGATCAAGAGCGGATCAACACAGATACATCAAAAGTGGTTCGGGCGGATCTGCCAGCTCACCGCGAACCACTTCCATTCATATCCGTGTCGATCGCTTTTTGAATCTGTGAAATCTGTGGCCAAAAAACATCAAGCGGCGGCAGTGGCCTCTGGAGTGGACGCGGGTTTGCCGCGGGCGCGGCGGAGGATGCGGGTCATGCCGGTGCTGGTGTCGTCGAGGATGGCGTAGATGGTCGGGAGGAACAGCAGGCTGACCACCGTCGAGAACGCCAGGCCGCCCGCGATCGCCCGCGCCATCGGGAAATAGGCCGGGCCGTCGCCGCCGGCCGCGGTGTCGCTCAGCGCGATCGGGATCATCGCCAGGATCGCGGTGCCCATGGTCATCATGATCGGGCGCAGGCGCTCGCGGCTGCCCTCCACCAGCGCATCGGTGCGGCTCAGCCCGCGCCGGCGCAGGTTGTTGATGTGCTCCACCATCACGATGCCGTTGTTCACCACCACGCCCATCAGCACCAGGATGCCGATGAACGCCATGATGTTGAACTCGGTCCCGGTCATCCAGAACAGCCAGAACACGCCGAAGATCGAGAACAGCACGCCGCTCATGATCGCCGACGGGAACAGCAACGACTCGAACACCGCCGCCATCACCACATAGATCATCACCAGTGCGATCAGCAGGTTGAAGAACATCTGGTTGAGCGCTTCCTCGTCGCTCATGAACTCCAGGTCCTCGAACGTGTACGAGTAGCCGGCCGGGAACGAGACCCCGTCGAGGGTGCTGGAGATCGCCTTGCGTGCGTCGGGCATGGTCACGTCCGGCGCCAGGTTGGCGGTGATCGTCAGCGTGGTCTGGCGGTTGGTGCGCTCGATCCGGGTCGCCGCCGGGCGCTGCTCCACGTCGACCATCGCCAGCAGCGGCACGCTGCGGCCGTCACTGGCGCGCACGGTGAAGCTGGCCAGGTCCTCGGTGCTGTACTCGTCGGCGCCGGCGAAGCGGACCCAGACCGGCACCTCGCTGTCGCCGCGGCGGAACTCGCGCAGCGGTGCGCCGCGCAGGGCCAGGCCGACGAAGCTGGCCACTTCCTGCGCGCTGAAGCCGAACGCGGCCGCGCGCTCGCGGTCCACCCGCACCGCCAGCTCGGTGTTGCGGTCGCCGCTGTCCACGCGCACGTCGCGCAGTTCCTTGCGGTGCGACAGCATCGGCACGACGTCGTTGGCCAGCTCGACCAGGGTCTCGGTGGAATCGCCGACCAGGCGCACCTCCACCTTCTTCGAATCCATGCCGCCGCCGCCCTGCCCGCCCGGGCCGCCGATGCCGATCCTGGCCAGCGCCGATTTCGGCAGGCCCTCGCGGATCTTCTCGGTGATCTCGTTGGAGCGCTTGGGATCCTTGGTGTCCAGCTCCACCCAGGTGCGGGCCCAGCCCTGCTCGCTGTAGCGCGAATACACCTGCTCGATGCCCCAGTCCTCGCGGTGCTGGTCCAGGTAGGCCTCGACCTTGGCCACCTCGGCGGACATCTGCTCCTTGGTGTAGGCGCCCTGCCACTGGTAGAAGATCTCGACCTCGCCGATGTCCTCGCCGCCGAACATGTTGACGGTCATCAGCTTCATCGGCACGAAGCTCACCAGCACGATCATCAGGATGCCCAGCAGGCTGGCGCCGCGGTGCTCCAGGGTCCAGCGCAGGAAGCGCGCGTAGCGCCCCTGCAGGCGGCGGATGATGCCGCCCTCGTCCATCACCGCCGGCGGCGTCTTCATCTTCGCCGACAGCATCGGGATCAGGCTCACCGCCACCAGCCACGAGGCCAGCAGCGAAACGCAGATCGTGATCGCGATCTGGCCCATGTAGATGGACAGCATGTTGCGCTCGCCGAACAGGTTCGGCACGAACACGATGCAGTGGCACAAGGTGCCGGCCGACAGCGCGATCGCCACGTGCCGGGTGCCGATGATCGACGCCAGGCGCGGCTTGCCGGGCATGCGCTCGCGTTCCTGGTAGATGCTTTCGACCACCACGACCGCGTTGTCCACCAGCATGCCGATCGCCAGCAACAGGCCCATCATCGTCAGGATGTTGAGCGTGACCCCGGCGAAGTACATGAACCCCAGGGTCATGATGAAGCAGATCGGAATCGCCAGGGTGACCATCAGCGTCGACGGCCAGTGGCGCAGGAAGAAGAACAGCACCGCGATCGACAGGACCAGGCCGATCGCGCCGGCCTCGGCCAGGCTCTTCAACGAGGTGATGACGTTCTCGCCCTGGTCGTAGCGCACGTCGATGGTGATGCCGTCGGTTCCGCGCTCGGCCTTGATCGCGTCCACTTCCGCGAGCACCGCGCGCGAGACCGCGACCAGGTTGGCGTCGCGCTCCTTGAACACGTCGATGCCGACCGAAGGATGCCCGTCCACCCGGCGCCCGTAGGGCATGCGCTCCGGCTTGAGCCGGATCTCGGCGATGTCGGCCAGGCGCACGCCGTCGGCGACCACCAGGTCGCGCAGTTCCTGCAGGTTGCGCAGCTCGCCGATCGGCTGCACCCGCAGGCGCTGGCCGTGGGCGTCGATCTGCCCGGCCGAGACCGAGAAGTTGATCGCGCGCAGTCGCTGGGTGAGCTGGTTCAGGCCCAAGCCGGTGGCGTTGAGCCGGTCCGGGTCGATGGCGATCTCGACCTCGTTCTCCGGCGCGCCCTCCACCTCGACCTTGGCCACGCCGGGGATGCGCTCCAGCCGGCGCTTGTAGGTGCGCTCGATGCGGTCGTATTCGCGGGTCAGGTCCAGGCTCGCGCTGGTCAGGCGCAGGCTAATCGCCGGATCGTCCGAGGTCGACCACTTGAAGACGCCGTAGCGCTGGAAATCGTCGGGCAGCTCGTCGCGGATCGCGTCGATCCGCTCGCGCGCCTCGGCCGCGGCGATCTCGGTGTCGCGCTCCCAGTCGGAGAACAGGATGAACACGCCGGCCGACTCGGCGGTCGCGTTGCCCTGCATGCTCTTGATGTCGGTGAGCGTGGACAGCGCCTCCTCCGCCGGGCGCAGGATCATCCGCTCCACTTCCTCCGGGGTCGAGCCCGGGTACGGAAGGTGCACGTAGATGAAAGGGGCCGAGACGTCCGGCATCGCCTCCAGCGGCAGGCGCACGGCCGCGATCAGGCCGATCACGACCATCGACACGAACAACATGATGGTCGTGACCGGACGGCGGATGCTGAGCTCGGCGACGCTCATGCGTGGCCCTCGCCCAACGGATCGGCGTCATGGTCGATCAGGTCGGCGGCGGCCGCCGCGTCGCGGCGCGCGCGGCGCACGCGCTCGACGTAGTAGTCGTCGGCGCGGCGGTCGAGCAGGTCGTACACGACCGGGATCACCACCAGGGTCAGCAGGGTCGAGACCAGCAGGCCGCCGATCACGGTGATCGCCATCGGCGAGCGCACCTCGGCGCCGGCGCCCACGGCGATCGCCAGCGGCAGGAAGCCGAACAGCGTGCACAGCGTGGTCATGATGATCGGGCGCAGGCGCGAGCGCGCGCCTTCCACCAGCGCCTCGCGCTTGGCCACGCCGGCCTCGCGCAGCTGGTTGACCTTGTCGATCAGGATGATCGCGTTCTTCACCACCAGCCCGACCAGCAGGATCAGGCCGATGAACACCACCACCGACACCGCCGAGCGGGTCAGCAGCAGCGCCAGCACCGCGCCGACCAGCGCCAGCGGAATGGTGAACAGGATCACGAACGGGTGCAGCAGCGACTCGAACTGCGAGGCCATCACCAGGTAGACCAGGAACACGGCCAGGCCGAACGCGAACAGCAGAGAGCGCACCGATCGGTCGAGCTCCTCGCCCTGGCCGCCGATGTGCATGCCGATCTCCGCGCCCAGCGGATCGTTCGCCACCATCGCGCGCACTTCCTGCACTGCGGTGCCCAGGTCGATGTCGCGCAGGTTGGCCGAGACCACCGCCACCCGCACCTGGTCGGCGCGATGGATCTCGCTCGGCCCGATGCCCGGCACCACGTCGGCCACCGCCGACAGCCGCACCGGGCTGCTGCTGCCCGGATTGACGATCAGGTTGCGGATGTCGTCGATCGAGGCGCGCTCGCTTTCGTCCACGCGCACGAGCACGTCGATCTTGCGGTCGCGGAACGAGTAGCGGGTCGCCACTTCGCCGCGCACTTTCTTCACCACCACGTCGGCGATCTGCCGGGTGGTCATGCCCAGCGCCGCCGCGCGCTCCTGGTCGAAGCGCACCTGCACCTCGGGGAAGCCCTGCTCGACGGTCGAGGTGACGTCGGCGTAGTGCTCGTTGGCGCGCAGCATCGCCGCCAGCTTGCGCCCCGCCGCCTCGATCGACTCGAGGTCGCGGCCGCTGAGCTCGATCTCCAGCGGCGTGGACAGGCTGAACAGCTCCGGTCGGCTGAAATCGACCTGCGCCCCGGCCTCGCCGGCCATGGTCGCGCGCAGCTTCTCGGTGAGCGCGACCTCGACCGCGTCGTTGCCGCCGTCCTTCATCACCACGGTGAGCTTGGCGATGTTCTCGCCGCTTTCGGTCGGGCTCGCGTCCAGGCGCGTTCCGGAGCCGCTGACCCCGTACAGCGCGTGCACCCGCGGATCGCCCTCGTTGGCCTGCTGCACCCGGCGCAGCAGCGCGTCGGTCTCGCGCAGCGGCGTGCCCGGCGGCAGCTTCACGGTCATCTCGAAGCGGTCCTGGGCGAGCTGCGGGATCAGGTCGGCACCGAGCATCGGCACCGCCAGCAGGGTCAGCGCGAACGCGCCCACGGCGATCGCCAGCACCCGGCCCGGGCGCTGCAGCGCGGCTGGCAGCAACCGCAGGTACAGGCCCTCGGCGCGCGAGTACGGCCACATCGCCAGGTCGCTGGCCTTGCGCATCACCGGGCCGACCACCGCGACCAGGCCGCGCCAGGCGCGCACGAACAGCCAAGCGATGCCGAACACCGCACCGCGCACCGCGGCGCCGATGCCACGTCCGCCGACCGCGATCGGCTTCTGCCAGCGACGCGCCGGCTCCCAGCGCGGGTGCGGCGCTTCCTCGGGGAAGGCCAGCGGCGCGCGGCCCTTGAGCGAGGACAGCATCGGGATCAGGGTCATCGCCACCAGCAGCGACACGCCGATCGCGATCGCCACGGTCAGGGCCTGGTCGCGGAACAGTTGCCCGGCGATGCCTTCCACGAACACCAGCGGCAGGAACACCGCGATCGTGGTCAGGGTGGAGGCGATGACCGCCATGCTGACTTCGCTGGTGCCCTCCACCGCCGCGCGGACGATGCCGAGCCCGCGTTCGCGCGCCTTGGCGATGGATTCCAGGACCACGATCGAGTCGTCCACCACCAGGCCGGTGGCGAGTGCCAGGCCGCCCAACGACATCACGTTCAGGCTCAGGTCGAGCTGGTCCATGAAGAAGAACGTGGTGACGATCGATACCGGCAGCGACAGCGACACCACGAAGGTGCTCCAGCCGTCGCGCAGGAACAGGAAGATCACCAGGATCGCGAGGATGCCGCCGATCACCGCGTCCTTCTTCACGTCGAAGATGGCCTCGCGGATGAACTGCGACTGGTCCTCGACCACGGTCAGCTCGATGTCGTCCGGCACCTGCTGGCGGATTTCGGCGAGCTTCGCCTCGATCGCGTCGGCCGTGGCGACCGTGTTCGCGTCGCCTTCCTTGTAGACCGCCAGCTCGACCGCCTCGTGGCCGCCGAGGCGGATGATCGCCTCGCGTTCCTTGTAGCCCTGGGTGACGGTGGCGACATCCTTCAGCCGCACCGGCATGCCGTTGGCCGGCGCCGAACCGCCGCCCGCGCTGCGCGCGCCCATCGCCGCCGCCAGCACCGCGGCGTCGCCGGACGCGGCGGCCACGCGCGCTACCTCATCCGCAGCGCTGCTGCCGCCGCTGGACACCGTGCGGGTGGTCACCAGCATCTCGCGGATTTCGTCCACGCTGGCGAACTGGTTGACGGTGCGCACCAGGAAGCGGCGCGAACCTTCCTCCAGGCGCCCGCCGGAGATGTTGATGTTCTCCTGCTGCAGGCGCTGGATCACGGTCTCGATCGGCACGCCGAGCTGGGCCAGTTTCTGCTGGTCGATCGCGACCTGGATCTCGTCCTCGAGGCCGCCGCCCACCTTCACCGCGGCCACGCCCTCGACCGGCTCCAGCTTGCGCTTGAGGTCGTCGTCTGCGTAGCGGCGCAAGCGGGTGAGTTCGGCCAGCGATTCCTCGCCCGCCTGCGCGCCCTTGGCCGACAGCACCAGGCGCATGATCGGCGCGGTGGAGGGATTGAAGCGCAACAGCACCGGCGCCTTGGCCTCCATCGGCAGGTTCAGCGCCTCCATCTTGTCGCGGACTTCGAGGCTGGCCTTGTCCATGTCGGTGCCCCAGGCGAACTCGAGCACCACGTCGCTCTGCCCGGTGCGCGACACCGACTTCAGCTTGCGCAGCCCCTTGACCACGCCGACCGCCTCTTCCACCGGCTCGGTAATCAGGGTCTCGATCTCGGCCGGCGCGGCACCCGTGTATTCGGTGCGCACCGTCAGCGTCGGGTAAGTGAGGTCGGGCAGCAGGTTGACCTTCAGGCTGGACAGCGCGATCAGGCCGAACAGCAGGAAGGTGACGGTCGCCATCGCCACGGTCACCCGGCGGCGGGTGGCGAACTCGACCAGGCTCATCGAACGATGCGGCGCAGGCACCGGCGCGCGGTTGCCCGGCACGCGGTCATGCGGCGTGGAGTGATTCGGCACGGGGCGTCCCTCGTCGGCTCAGCGTGCGGAATTGGCGGCCGGGGTCACGGCCCCGGGCGATTCGTTGTTACCGGCTACCTGGCGATCGGCTTCCACCATCGCGGGACCGCCGACCACCTGCACCGGACTGCCTTCGCGCAGCGCGACCTTGCCCGCGGTGACCACGCGCTCGCCGGCCTTCAGGCCCTTGGTCACCTCGACCCACTGCCCGTCCATGTAACCCAGGGTCACCGGAATGCGCACGGCCTTGCCCTCGCGCACGGCGTAGACCGCGGCCTCGCCCTCGTCCTCGAGCAGCGCGGTGCGCGGCATCACCAGCGCGTCGGTGCGCTGGTCGTGCTCGATCCGGAAGCGGCCGAACATGCCCGGCTGCAGCACGCCGTCGTTGGCGAACGCGGTGATCACGCGGAAGGTGCCGCTGCCGGCGTCCACGACCGGCGCGATGCGGTCGATGCGGCCATCGAACTTGCGCCCGGGCAGCGCGTCCACCTGCAGTTGCACCTGCATGCCGGGCTTGAGCGAGGCGATCTCGCGCTCGGGCACGTTGAGCGTGGCCTCGAGCTCGCCGGTGTCCACGATCCGGATGATCGGCGTGTTGATCTGCACGAAGTTGCCCGGCTTGATCGAACGCTGCGCGACCACGCCGGAGATCGGCGCGCGCACGCTGGCGTAGGACACCTCCAGGTTGGACAGGCGGTTGGCCGCGCGGGCGTTGGCCAGGTCGAACTTGAGCTGGTCGAAGTCGTTGGCGCTGATCAGGTTCTGCTCGTGGAGGGTCTGCGCGCGCGCGAAGTTCGCTTCGAGCTTGCGCACCTGCGCGGCGGTCTGCGCCGCCTGCAGCTGCGCGCGCGCCGAGTCGAGCTTCACCAGCACCTGGCCGGCGTGCACGTACTGGCCTTCCTCGGCGTACACCTCCAGGGCGACACCGGAGGTCTTCGCCACCACCTGCGACTCGCCGCGCGCTTCCAGCGCCGCGGTGCCGGTGAAGCTCGCCGAGATCGGGCGCCGGGCCACGGCGGCCACTTCCACCGGCACGGCCTCGGGCGCCCTGGCCTCGGCCTGGGCGCCTTCCGCGCCCGGGCCGCCGCCCTTCCCGCAGGCGCCCAGCGCCAGCACCCCCGGCACCAGCAGGCACAGCAGGAGTGGCACCAGATAAGGCGATCGGCCACGGCGAAGGTCGGTCGGGGGCGTCATGGGGGCGGCTCGTTTGTTGGTGTTGTAGGAAGGTATATCACCCGTGCCTCGGCGCGGAATCCGCCAGAGGTCATGGTGGCTTTTGGAGGAACGTCGAAGACGCGTCGGGGCAGGCGCGGTTCCCGGCACACGCGCTGCCATTGGAGGTGGCATCCCAAGGATGGATACGGTGAGCGACTTTTGGGTTGCGAGTCTGAACGTCGCTATACTGATGCGATTGCTCCTCTCTCACTCGCGGACAAGTCGATGATCCGATCGTTGTTGCTTGCTTCCTGCCTGGCGCTCGTCGCGCCGGCGGCCCTCGCACAGACCCAGGGCGACGCCGAGCACGGCCGCCAGCTCGCCTACACCTGCCAGGGCTGCCACGGCGTCACCGGCTACAAGAACGCGTACCCGAACTACCACGTGCCGAAGCTGGGCGGCCAGTCCGAGGTCTACCTGGTCAACGCGCTCACCGAGTACCAGCTGGGCAAGCGCAAGCACCCGACGATGCAGGCCCAGGCGGAAAGCTTCTCCGCCCAGGACATCGCCGACATCGCCGCCTTCCTGTCCAGCCTGAAGTGAGCCGCGCCATGAAGACCCTACCCATCGTGCTGCTCGCCAGCCTCGCCCTCGCCGCCTGCTCCCCCGCCGGGGACACCCCCGCCGAGCACTCCTCCGCCGACCGTGCCGCCGGCCACACCAGCTCCTCCGCCGGCATTCCCGCCGGGCGCGCCGACATCGGCGAGCAGCTCGCCACCACCAAGCAGGAAGCCACCGGCCAGGCCTGCGTGGATTGCCACGGCCCGTCGGGCACCGCGCCGATCGACCCGAGCTACCCGATCATCGGCGGCCAGTACCACGACTACATCGCGCACTCGCTGCAGATGTACCGCGACGGCGACCGCAGCCACGCGCTGATGGCCTCGCAGGCCAAGGGCCTCACCGACCAGCAGATCGCCGACCTCGCCGCCTACTTCGGCTCCCAGCCCTCCCCCCTGCGCGACCTCAGCGGCCTGTAAACCAGGATCAACCTGACCCTGTAGAGCCGACCCACGGTCGGCTCTTGTTTTTTCAAAGGTCGCCCGACCATGGGTCGGGCGTTACGGGCGGGTCACCCCTTCACCCCGCCGGCTGATCCAACGCCTCCTGGTTTTCCTGCAACTCCGGCTTCCACGGAATCTCCGGCGCCGGCCGCGCGGTCGCTTCCTGGTCCTGCATGTTCGGATCGTCGATGCCGCAGCCACCGCCCAGCTGCAGCAGCGACACCACGCAGTGGATCTTCTTCGACGTGCCGGGGATGCGGATCGCGACTTCGCGGATGCCGCGCCGCACCCATTCCTCCAGCAGCGTGCCGCCCGGCAGCCAGTACTCGTCGAAACGCGTCGGCGTGTAATCGATCGGCGGACGCTTGAGCCAGGTACCGGCGCGGTCCAGGTCGGCGATCTCGGTCTCGAGCACGCCGTCTGGCCCCAGCATGCCGTCGCCCACGGTGCCGGGCGGCAGCTTCACCCGGCCGCTTTCGTCGAACAGGCCCGAGCCGCCGCCGGCCTGCCCGCCCGCCTGGTTGCGGTCGCCGATGCCCCAGTCGGTGCCCGCCTGCGGGCTGGTCCAGGCGCCGGCGGCCTCGCCGGGTTTCGGGCCCGCGCCCTCGCCGGCCAGGGCGCCCTGCACGCCGCCCGCCTGCGCCGAGCGGCCGCCGGCCTCGCCGGCCGGCGCGCCCGCGGTCGTGCCGCCGCCTTGGGCCTGCGGCACCGCGCCGGCATCGCTGCTGCTGCCACTCCCGGCGGGCGCCCCGCCGGGCATCGGCAGCGAAGCCACTCCGGTCGCCAGGCCGGGCACCGTCACCGTCGCCGAAGGCGTGGCCACCGGGGTGCGGGCGGCGCCGGCAACCGGCGCCACCGCGCCGGGCAGCGATTCGACCTCCGCCTCGAGCCCGGGCACGCGCACCTGCACCGGCCGCGCCTGGATGCTGCGCAGGCTGGTGCCGGGCAGCGGCGGTGCCGGCGCCGGCAAGGCCTGTGGTGCGGTCTCCAGCTCGGGCACGCGCACCGCAGCGACCGGCGCCTCCACCGCGCGCCGGGTCGTCGTCGGCCGCTCGAACCGCTGGATCGATTCCACTTCGGTCGCCAGCTCCGGCACCTGCACCGTGAAGCGCGTATCCGGCACCGCCACCTCGGTCACCTGCAGCGGTTGCAGCGCGGGGGCGGCTTCCTCGGGCGCCGGCTCCGGCGCGGCCGCGGGCGGCGCCGGCACCGGCTCGGGCGCGGGCTCGGGTTCACGGGTCGCCACCGCCGGTGGTGGCGGGGCGGATTCGGTGGCGCGTGCGGGCGCCGGCGCCGGCGCGGGGTGCGCAGGGGCCTGCGCGCTACGCGGCGCCGCCGACGGGGCGGCGGCCGCCGGTTCCGGCGCGGGACCGCTGGGCGCGCCGCCGCCCAACTCCTGCGGCGTGCCCACGCCGATGAATTCGACCTGGATCACCTCTTCCCCCGGTGGTGGCGGCGCTCCGCCCCAACGGGCATAGGCCAGCCAGATGAGGAAGATCGCCAGGACCAGTTCCACCACCAACGTGATCACCATCGCGGCGATCCGCTGCGCGCGGCTGTCCGCGCCGCTGGGCGCCCACTCCTGCCGCCACAGCGTGGTGAACGCCTCCCAGTCGCTCAGCGCCGCAACCGCACGCGGCGCAGGGCGTGGCTCGCGCGCAAGGAAGATCGCGATGATCGCGTCGGCGGTGGCGCCGCGGATCCGCCCGGCCTGCTCGCGCAGGCTCGCGAACCACGCCCGCCAGCCCGGCGGGAACTCGCCGACCGGGCGCTCCGGGCGCAACGAACGCACGGTGCGACGGCGCAGGGCCTCGATCAGTTCGGCGGCGGTGAACATCCGTGAGGAACCGCTCACGCCGGGCATGGGTCAGGCCACGCTGCGCGGCACGTAGGGCGCTTCGCCGGTGTCGTGGTCGGTGGCGTCGCGGACCGCGGTCACCCCGGGCACCTTCGCGAACAGGGTCTTCTCGATGCCGTTCTTCAGGGTCATGTCGACCATGCCGCAGCCATGGCAGCCGCCACCGAAGCGCAACACCACGACGCCCTCGGCGGTGACCTCCTGCAAGGCCACCATGCCCCGGTGCATCGCCAGCTGCGGATTGACCTCGTGTTCGATCACCCAGCGCACCCGTTCCACCAGCGACGCGGATTCGGGCGGCGCCTCGCCCTTGATCTTCGGTGCGCGGATCTGCAACTGCCCGCCGGTGGGCTTCTGCTCGTAGTCGATCCGGGCACCGTCGAGGAAGGGTACGCTGGCCGCGTCCACCCACAATGTGAAGCCCGCGCAATCAATCGCCCACTCGTCCCCGGCCAGGTCGGCGGGCTCGGCGAACTCCAGGCGCACGTCCGCCTTCACGGTGCCGGGCTGGTATGCGGACAGCCGCACCCCGAGCCCCGGCAGCGCCTCGCGCTCGATCAGCTTGCGGAAATGCGCCTGCGCGGCGTCCGAGATGTCAATCATGATGGCCCTCGATCATGGGGGCTATTCTACGGACTCGTCACGTAACGTTTGCCCAAGGCAGGAGTCCCCCATGAGCGACCTCGTCCCCCTCGCCCAGGCCCACTGCATCCCCCGCCGCGGCAGCGAGCACCGCCTGCCCGAGGCGCGGGTGCGGGAACTGCTGCCGGAGCTCCCCGGCTGGGAGCTCGCGGAGGAAGGCAAGGCGCTCGTGCGCACGTTCACGTTCAAGGACTACTACCGGACGATGTCCTTCGTGAACGCGCTGGCGCACATGGCCAACCGCGAAGATCACCACCCCGACCTCTCGGTCCACTACGACCGCTGCGTCGTCCGCTACTCCACCCACGACGTCGGCGGGCTCTCCGAGAACGACTTCATCTGCGCCGCCCGCGCTTCCGCCCTCGCTGACTGAATTTTTTGGCCACAGATTTCACAGATTCAAAAGGATCAAAAAGAAAAAAAGCGCGGCCTTTTATTTGAGTTTCTCTGTGTGAATCCGCTTTTGATCCTCGAAATCTGTGGCTAAAGACTGTCCAACACCGCGGTGAGGTCGGGTGGCAGGGGGGCGTTGAGGAGGTAGGGGGTGCGGCCGGCGTCGAGGGTGAATTCGAGGCTGGCGGCGTGCAGGAACAGGCGGCGCAGGCCGGCCTTGTCGCGCAGGCGCTTGTTGGCCTCCGGGTCGCCGTACTTGTCGTCGCCGGCCACCGGATGGCCGATGTGCGCCGCGTGCACCCGGATCTGGTGAGTGCGGCCGGTGGCGATCCTCACCTCGCACCACGACTGCCCGCCGCGCCGTTCCAGTGCCCGGAAATGGCTCAACGACGGCTTGCCCTGCGGCGACACCTGCACGTGGCGCTCCCCGCCCTGGCGCAGGCCCACGTGCAGCGGCGCGTCCACGCTCATCACCCCGTCGGGCATCCGCCCCAGCAGCAGCGCCAGGTAGCGCTTCTCGATGCCGCCAGCGTGCTCGTCACGCAGCAGCGCCTGCAGTTCCGACAGCGCCGAGCGCTTTTTCGCCACCACCAGCAGCCCCGACGTGTCGCGGTCCAGCCGGTGCACCAGCTCCAGCGACTCGCGCGGGCGCAGCGCGCGCAGGGTCTCGATCGCGCCGAAGGAGATGCCGCTGCCGCCGTGGCTCGCCACGCCGGAGGGCTTGTTGATCGCCAGCAGGCGCGCGTCCTCGAACACGATGCTGGCCTGCATCGCCTCCAGCAGGCCCCTGGACGGGGTGCCCTTTTCCGCCGCCGGCGCCAGCCGGACGGGCGGGATCCGCACCTCGTCGCCCGGCTCCAGCTTGCGCTCGGCCTTGGCTCGGCCCCCGTTCACCCGGACCTGGCCCGAGCGGACCAGCTTGTAAACCAGGCTGCGCGGGGCGCGCTTGAGCTGGCCCAGCAGGAAGTTGTCCAGGCGCTGTCCGCCGCGGTCCTCGGGCACCCGGACCGTGCGGGCGCTGGCCGCCCGGCCCTGCCCGGCGCCTGTGTCTTCTGAATGGGCCATCGCCTGCCTTGATCTGCTACACTCGCCGGGCGAGATAAGGGTTTGATTTCGCAGGGAGTTAACCAGGGCCGAAAGCCCCCCTCCCTTCGATTCCGGCAGCAGTGCGCGACCACCGCCCCCGGGGCGGCCATGTTAGCGGCTCGCCGGCAAGCCCGGCCATCGCCCGGCGCGTCAGACGCCGGCGCTGAACAAATCCACCCGAGCGTGGCGCCTCGCCTGAAGTCCCGAACGGACACCGGCCGCGGCGCGACACCGGCCCGCAACACGGAAAGATCGAACAAGCGCTCCCGCGGCCCGCCGTGGTGTCGTAGCGCTGGAACACTCGAAGGCCCCGCCGCAGCCAGTTGGCGCGGCGGAGCCGCGGTATCCAGAGGCGAAACGCCCACGGCGTCGTCGCGCGGACAAGCGCGCGAGGAACGCCACAATGAAAAGAATGCTCATCAACGCGACGCAGGCGGAAGAACTGCGGGTCGCGATCGTCGATGGACAGACCCTGTACGACATCGACATCGAGCAGCCGTCGAAGGAGCAGAAGAAGTCCAACATCTACAAGGGCCGCATCACCCGGCTCGAACCCTCGCTCGAGGCCGCCTTCGTCGAATACGGCGGCGAGCGCCACGGCTTCCTGCCGCTGAAGGAAATCTCCCGCGACTACTTCCAGGCCGGCGTCGACCCGAACAAGGCCGGCCTCAAGGAACTGCTGCGCGAGGGCCAGGAAGTCGTCGTCCAGGTGGACAAGGAAGAGCGCGGCAACAAGGGCGCCGCGCTGACCACCTTCATCTCGCTGGCCGGCCGCTACATGGTGCTGATGCCGAACTCGCCGACCGCCGGCGGCGTCTCGCGCCGGATCGAGGGCGAGGACCGCGCCGAGCTGAAGAAGGCCATGGACGCGCTGACCATCCCCGACGACATGGGCGTGATCATCCGCACCGCCGGCGTCGGCCGCGACGCCGAAGAATTGCAGTGGGACCTGGACTACCTGCTGAGCGTGTGGAAGGCGGTGGCCGAGGCCGCGCTGAGCAAGCCCGCGCCGTTCCTGATCTACCAGGAATCGCGCCTGATCATCCGCGCCCTGCGCGACTACATGCGCCCGGACATCGGCGAGATCCTGGTGGACACGCCGGAAATGTACGAGGAGGCCCGCGAGTTCGTGCAGCAGGTCATGCCGCACAACCTGCGCAAGCTCAAGCATTACACCGACGACGTCCCCCTGTTCAACCGCTTCCAGATCGAGTCCCAGATCGAGAACGCCTACGAGCGCGAAGTGCGCCTGCCCTCCGGCGGCGCGCTGGTGATCGACCAGACCGAGGCGCTGACCGCGATCGACGTCAACTCGGCGCGCGCCACCAAGGGCGGCGACATCGAGGAGACCGCGTT
>NZ_JBIQNC010000031.1:17028-32011 GCF_044462705.1 Xenophilus sp. | reverse complement strand
GCCGGGTGCCGCGCTTCGACAGGCTCAGCGTGAACGGGTGAGGGGAGTTGAACGGACCAGCGGCCACCCCCTCACACCCCCGGGGTGGCGGCCATCTCAGCGCCCCAACACCCGCAGAGCGATCAGCACGACCACCGCCAGCGCCAGCAGCAGCGCGATCCCCTGCCAGAAGCGCACCGGGTCGCGCTCGGCCAGCGGCACGGGGCGCCGCTGCAGGAACTGCGGACCCGGCGCGCGCAGGTCGTGCACGAACTCGGACACCGCCTCCTGGCGGCGCTGCGCATCGGGCTGCAGGGCCTTGTACAGCACGGCATCGACCCAGGCCGGCAGTTCGGGCCGGTGGTGGCGCAGCGGCACGCAGTGCAGCCGGCGCAGGTCGGCCGGCGTGCGCACGCGGGCGGCGTCCAGGCCGTAGGGCAACTGGCCGGTCAGCATCTGGTAGGCGATCGCGGCGAGCGCGAACAGGTCCGAGCGCTCGCTGGCGCCTTCGCCCAGCAGCAGTTCCGGCGCGGCGTACTGCAGCGTGCCTTCCACCGCCGGCGCTTGTGGCGCGTCCAGCCGCTCCGCCAGCCCGGCCACGTGCACCGAGCCCAGGTCGATCAGGGTCACGGTGCCGGCGGCGTCGATCATCAGGTTCTCGGGGCGCAGGTCCCGGTGCAGCATCTCGCGCCGGTGCAGCGCCTGCAGGCCGCGCGCGGCCTGCTCCACGATGGCGCGCACCGCCTCCAGCGGCGGCCGGGGATGGTCGCGCATCCATTGCGCCAGCGTCTGGCCCTCGACGAAGTCCAGCGCCACGAACAGGTGGCGGCGCGGCCGTTCGGCCGTGGCGGCCTTCACGACGTGCGGGCCGTCGATGCGCCGCGCTGCCCACTCTTCCAGCACGAAGCGGTCGAGGTGCGCGGCGTCGTCCTGCAGGTCGACCGAGGGCGTCTTCAGCACCACGTGCCGGCCGGTGGCGTCGTCGCGCGCCAGGTGCACGTGGCTGCGCGGGCCGACGAACAGCTCGCGCAGCACGGTGAAGCCTTCGAAGCGCATGCCGGCCGCCAGCGGCGGCGGCAGCGCCAGCGTCTCGCGCTGCCGGTGCAACGCATCGGCGCCGGGCTCGGGCAGCGCATCCACTCGCAGCAACTGGACGGTGGCGTCGTCCTCGCTGCCGCGGTCGTGCGCCTGCGCCACCAGCATGCGGGCGGCGGCGTCGAGGTCGCCGCCGCAGCCGGCGACGGTCTCGTGCACCGTCGCCGCGTCGAGGTGCGTGTACGCGCCGTCGGTGGCCAGCAGGTAGAGCTCGCCCGGCTCCGCCTCCCAGTCGTGGTGGTCGATCTCCACGTGGGCGCCTATGCCCAGGGCGCGGCCGAGGTAGGCTTCCTCGTCCGAGACGCGCACGCGGTGGTCCTGCGTCAGCTGCTCCAGCGCCTGCGCATGCACCCGGTAGATGCGTGCATCGCCCACGTGCAGCAGGTGCAGGCGGCGGCCCTTGAGGATCAGCGCGCTGAAGGTGCAGACGTAGCCGCGGTCCTTGTCGAAGCGCGCGTCGCCGCGCTGGTTCTGGGCGTGCAGCCAGGCGTTGAGCGCGCCGAGCACGCGCTCGGCCGAGCGGCGCGTGGACCAGGCCTCGGAGGTGGCGTAGTAGTCGTCCAGGAAGCCGCGCACCGCCGCCGCGCTGGCCACCTGGCTCACGCGGCTGGAGCCGATGCCGTCGACCAGCGCCAGCGCGATGCCCTTGGCGGCCAGCAGGTGGCCGGCGGGCAGCATGGCGCCGTGGAAGTCCTGGTTCGGGCCGTTGCGGCCGGCCGCCGAGTGCTGGCCGACCGAGACGCGCGGCAGAGCGTGCGGCGGCACCGGGCGGCGCTCAGGCCAGGGCGCGCCGCGTCGAGGACTTCGCCTCGGTGCGGGCGGAAGCGGCCGGCGCGGCGCGCTTGGGCGCGGTCTTGTAGTGGGTGGCGTACAGCGTCATGCCGACGAAGGTCAGGCCCCCCACCAGGTTGCCCAGCACGGTGGGCAGCTCGTTCCAGATGAAGTAGTCCATCAGCGTGAAGTTGCCGCCCAGCATCAGGCCGGTGGGGAACAGGAACATGTTGACGATCGAGTGCTCGAAGCCCATGTAGAAGAAGATCATCACCGGCATCCACATGCCGATGGCCTTGCCCGACACGCTGGTGGACATCATGGCCGCCACCACCCCGGTGGACACCATCCAGTTGCACATCACCGCGCGGATGAACAGCGTGAGCATGCCCGCCGCGCCGTGCGCCGAATAGCCCACCGTGCGCCCCTCGCCGATGTGGCCGAGCTTGACGCCGATGGCGTTGGGCGCCTCGGAGAAGCCGAAGGTGAAGATGATGGCCATGAACACCGCCACCGTCAGCGCGCCGGCGAAGTTGCCGGCGAACACCAGCCCCCAGTTGCGCAGCACGCCGCGCCAGGTGGCGCCCGGGCGCCGGTCGAACACGGCCAGCGGCGCCAGCGTGAACACGCCGGTCAGCAGGTCGAAGCCCAGCAGGTACAGCATGATGAAGCCGACCGGGAACAGCATCGCGCCGACCAGCGCGTTGCCGGTGTTGACGGTGACCGTCACCGCGAAGGCCGCCGCCAGCGCCAGGATGGCGCCGGCCATGTAGGCGCGGATCAGCGTGTCGCGGGTGGACATCAGGAGCTTGGATTCGCCGGCGTCGACCATCTTGGTCACGAACTCGGCAGGAGCGAGGTAGGCCATGGAATTTCCTTGGGGAGAGGGGAAGGGGGGCGGGGATGGAGGAGAAGAGCGGTCAGGCCAGCCGGACCAGGACCTGCCCGCCCTCGGCGCGCGCGGCATGGGCGCGCACCGAGTGCTCGGGCGCTTCGAGGCATTCGCCGGTGGCGAGGTCGAAGTGGTTCTTGTAGAGCGGCGAGGCGACGACGATGCGCTCGCCCAGGCTGCCGACCAGGCCGCGCGAGAGCACGCTGGCGCCGGACTTCGGGTCCACGTTGTCGATGGCGTAGAGCCGTTCGGCGCCGACGCGGAAGACCGCCACGTGCCGGTGGCCGACCCGGGCGCACACGCCGGTGTCGGGCAGGATGTCGTCGAGCGCGCACACGGCGGCCCACTGCAGGGTGTCGGGGGAGTCGGGCTTCATGGTCGTGTCCTCGAGATTCAGGCGGGGAGTGCGGCGGCCTTCTTCTCCTCGGGGCGCGCGGGGCGGATCTGTCCGCGCTCTTCGACGAAGACGACGTGCTCGTCCGGCCGGTCGCTGTTGACGAAGCTGCGGAAGCGAGCGCGCGTGGCGGGCGTGGTGACGGCGGTCTTCCACTCGCACTGGTAGGTGTCGACCACGTGCTGCATCTGCGCCTCCAGCTCGGCGCCGATGCCCAGGCTGTCGGCGATCAGCACGCCCTTCAGGTAGTCCAGCCCGCCTTCGAGCGATTCGCGCCAGGTGCTGGTGCGCTGCAGCCGGTCGGCGGTGCGCACGTAGAACATGAGGAAGCGGTCGATCAGGCGGATCAGCTCGTCCTTCTTCAGATCGGAGGCGATCAGCTCGGCGTGGCGCGGCTTCATGCCGCCGTTGCCGCAGACGTAGAGGTTCCAGCCCTTGTCGGTGGCGATCACGCCCACGTCCTTGCCCTGCGCCTCGGCGCATTCGCGCGTACAGCCGGAGACGCCGAACTTGATCTTGTGCGGCGCGCGCAAGCCCTTGTAGCGGTTCTCCAGTTCGACCGCGAGGCCCACGCTGTCATCCACGCCGTAGCGGCACCAGGTCGAGCCGACGCAGCTCTTCACCGTGCGCAGCGACTTGCCGTAGGCATGGCCCGATTCGAAGCCGGCGGCGATCAGCTCCTCCCAGATCAGCGGCAGCTGCTCCAGCCGCGCGCCGAACATGTCCACCCGCGCGCCGCCCGTCACCTTGGTGTACAGGCCGTACTTCTTCGCCACCGTGCCGACGGCGATCAGGCCGTCGGGCGTCACTTCGCCGCCGGGCATGCGCGGCACCACCGAGTAGGTGCCGTCCTTCTGGATGTTGCCGAGGAAGTAGTCGTTGCTGTCCTGCAGCTTGGCGAGCTGGGGCTGGAGCACGAAGTCGTTCCAGCACGAGGCCAGGATGCTGGCCGCCGCCGGCTTGCAGACGTCGCAGCCCAGGCCCTGGCCGTGCTTGTCGAGCAATTCGTCGAAGGTCCGGATCCTGCCGACGCGCACCAGGTGGTACAGCTCCTGGCGCGAGTGGGCGAAGTGCTCGCAGAGGTGGTTGTTCACCGCCATGCCGCGGCGCGCCATCTCGAACTTCATCACCTGCGTGACCAGCGGCACGCAGCCGCCGCAGGTGGCGCCCGCTTTCGTGCAGGCCTTGATGTCGGCCACGGTGCAGGCGCCTTCGCCGACGGCGGCGCAGATCGCGCCCTTGGTGACGCTGTTGCATGAGCAGATCTGCGCGCTGTCGGGCAGCGCCTCGATGCCCAGCGCCGGCTTCGCCGCGCCGTCGCCCGAAGGCAGGATCAGGAACTCCGGCGCCTCCGGCAGCGCGATGCCGTTCAGCGCCATCTGCAGCAGCGTGCCGTACTCGTCGGCGTTGCCCACCAGCACGGCACCGAGCAGCTTGCTGCCGTCCCCGCTCACGACGATCTTCTTGTAGACCTGCTTGCGCTCGTCGATGAACTGGTAGGTGCGCGAACGGGGCGTGCGGCCGTGCGCGTCGCCGATGCTGGCGACGTCCACGCCCATCAGCTTGAGCTTGGTGCTCATGTCGGCGCCGGTGAAGGCGGCCTGCGCGTCGCCGGCGATGTGCCTGGCCGCCACGCGCGCCATCTCGTAGCCGGGCGCGACCAGGCCGAACACCTGCTCGTTCCACGAGGCGCACTCGCCGATGGCGTAGACGTGGCGGTCGCTGGCGCGGCAGTGGTCGTCCACCGCCACGCCGCCGCGCGGGCCGACGGCCAGCGCGCACTGGCGCGCCAGCGCGTCCTGCGCCCGGATGCCGGCGGAGAACACGATCATGTCGGTCTCCAGGTAGGTGCCGTCCGCGAACACCATGCGGTGCCGCGCGCTGGCGCCATCGGTGATCTCCACCGTGTTGCGGTCCGTGTGGACGTGCACGCCCAGCGCCTCGATCCTGCTGCGCAGCGTGCGCCCGCCGCCTTCGTCCACCTGCACCGCCATCAGGCGCGGCGCGAACTCGACCACGTGCGTCTCCAGGCCCATGTCGCGCAGCGCCTTGGCGCACTCCAGGCCGAGCAGGCCGCCGCCGACGACCACGCCGCTTTGGCTGCGCGCGCCGCAGGCCTGCATGGCCTCCAGGTCCTCGATGGTGCGGTAGACGAAGCAGTGGGGCCGGTCGCGGCCCGGCACCGCGGGCACGAAGGGCACCGAGCCGGTGGCCAGCACCAGCCGGTCGTAGGGCAGCACCTCGCCGTCGGCCGTGGTGACGGTGTTGTTGCGCCGCTCGACGGCGACGGCCTTCGCGCCCAGGCGCAGGGTGAAGCCGGTCTTCTCGAAGAAGCCGGGCTCGACCAGCGAGAGGTCCTCGGCGCTGCGGCCCGAGAAGAAGTCCGAGAGATGCACCCGGTCGTAGGCCGGACGCGGCTCCTCGCACAGCACGGTGACTTCCGCACCCGGCACCCCGAGCGCGTGCAGCTGCTCGAGGAACTTGTGGCCCACCATGCCGTGGCCGATGACGATGATCTTCATGT
The DNA here is from genome assembly GCF_044462705.1 of Xenophilus sp. Lineage (NCBI taxonomy): Bacteria > Pseudomonadati > Pseudomonadota > Betaproteobacteria > Burkholderiales > Comamonadaceae > Xenophilus > Xenophilus sp. The sequence continues at coordinate 26,356 of NZ_JBIQNC010000031.1, read as the reverse complement.
CGGTCCTGCACGCACGCGCGGGCCCGGCTGAAGGGGGGTGCAGGAAGGCACTTCCGCCGGCACACGAGTGCGAAGTCGTGTTGGAACTACCGGGCTGGCTGCCCGCGGGGGGCGTCAGCTCGATCGGGTTCCGCCGGCGTTGGCGGAGGTGTCGAGCGGATCGGGGCAACGCTGCCCGCGGCTCGGCGACCAGTGCCATGCAAGGGCCGTGCCTGCCGATCCGGGCGCCGCAGCGGCCCGCGAAGCGGGAAGACGGCGCAGTCGGGTGCATCCGGCGGCGCGCAGCGGTCCGGATTGGTGCATCGCGGCAGAATCGGGGCCATGTGCGGTTCCGAACTCCATTCCCTGCCCGACGGCGTCCAGCGCGTCGCCCGGCACCTCCAGGCCAGCGGGCATCCCCATGCGCCGCGCATGCTCGACGACGCGGCGCGCACCGCGCAGCAGGCGGCCGACGCGCTGGGCATCGCGCTCGGGCAGATCGCCAAGAGCATCGTCTTCCGACGTAAGGCCGATGACGCGGCGGTGCTGGTCGTCACCTCCGGCGACCGGCGCGTCGACGAGAAGAAGGTCGATGCGCTGGTCGGCAAGACCGGCCGCGCCGACGCCGATTTCGTCAAGGGCAAGACCGGCTTCTCGATCGGTGGCGTCTCGCCGGTGGCGCACGCCACGCCGCCGGTGGTGCTGATCGACCGCGAACTGTTCCGCTTCGACGAGATCTGGGCCGCGGCCGGACATCCGCACGCGGTGTTCCGCCTGCGCCCGCAGGATCTGGAAGCGCTCACCGGCGGCGCGCCCGTGGCGGACGTGGTGCAGCCGCCGGCGGCGGGTGGATGAACGCGCCGCTGCACCTGCACCCCGTGCTCGAGCGCGCGCGGCTGGTGCGCTCGGCCGTGGCGCAGGGCCTGGAGCCGGTGCCCTCGCCGTGCATCTCGGTGTGCCGGATGGACGCCGCCAGCGGCCTGTGCGAAGGTTGCTTCCGCACCCTCGAAGAGATCGCGCACTGGCGCACCCTGGACGACCCCGCCCGCCTCGCCGTCTGGTCGCGGGTGGAACAGCGCATCGCGCACGCAACGGCCTACCCATGAAACACATCGACTTCTACCTGGACTTCATCTCCCCCTACGCGTACCTCGCCTTCGAGCACCTGCCGCAGGCGCTGGAAGGGCTGAGCCACGAGGTGGCCTACAAGCCGGTGCTGCTGGGCGCCGTCGTGCGGCACCACGGCCAGCGGGCGCCGGCGGAGATCCCCGCCAAGCGGAGCTGGACCTATCGCCACGTGCTCTGGCTGGGCCATGCGCACGGCATCCCGATCGAGATGCCGGCCACCCACCCCTACAACCCGCTGCCGCACCTGCGCCTGGCGCTGGCGGCGACGGCGCTGCCCGGCGGCCAGATCAACCGCTACCTGGCCGAGACCGTGTTCCGCGAAGTCTGGCGCGGCGGCCAGGAGGCGGCCGACCCGGCGCGGCTGACCGGGCTCGCGCAGCGGCTGCAGCCGGCGCGCGACCCGGCCGGCGACGAGGTCAAGGCGCGGCTCAAGGCCAACACCGACGAAGCCATCGCGCAGGGCGTCTTCGGCACGCCGGCCTTCGTGGTCGACGGGCGCCTGTTCTGGGGCTTCGACGGCCTGGCCATGCTGCGCGCCTACCTGACCGGCGACGACTGGTTCGCCGGATCGCGGTGGGACGAGGCCGACCAGCGGCCTTCGGCGCTGGCGAAGGGCTGAGCCCGGCGTCGCCGACGTTCGATGCCCCGCACGCCGGGGCGCGTGCGGCCTATTGGCTGTTGCAGGTGCCCTGCGTTGCCAGTTCGAGCTTCGCCACGGCTTCCTTGCCTTGGGCTTCAGGAATGACCTCGAGATCGGCGCCGCCAACGAATACGCCGAGCTTGATGTATTGCCGCACGAAATAACTCTTGCCGGCCTCGAACAGCAAGGTGAGCGTATTTGGCGAGAATTCCGATTCTGTAGAAATCACGTGCTCTTTATTGCCGGCCACTTCGGTATAGAAGAAGACGTCCGGTGCGGATTCCCCGATGCATTTGCCGTCGACACGGAGATCCTTCTTCAGCGCTCTGCCAACGGCGCTGTCTCGATAAAGGTACAGGCCCGAATTTCCTGCCGACGGCGCCGAGAATTGCTTGGCCTTGTCCGAGGCCTCCTGACTTTCCATCTGAACGGATGCGCAACCCGTGAACAAGGCCGACGCCAGCGCAATAAAAGCGATCTTCTTCATGATCCTCCCCTTTCGGAATTAAGTCTTCGCGAGATACCGTGAATTCAGCGCATCTGCGATGCAACGGCATGGTAACACCGTGTTTCCGGGGGACTGGTTCAATGGAGAAGGTAGGTGTTTTCCCTTGGCAGATGGGGCGCGGTCCGATTTTTTCTTTATCCGAAACATTGGCTCCGGGTTCACCCTCGGGTTGTCAGAAAAGATTCAGTTTGGTGCAAGGAAAGGGTCAGTCCGCCTCCAAAGAATGAAGTACGGCCCGGGTTCCGCGGGCCGATCATTCCATTCACGAGGAGACAGCAATGGCAGCCACACTGGATTCGAAGGGGATGCCGCACCCGGCCCCCCGGCCCATGACGGCGGAGGAGCGGAAGGTTATCTTCGCTTCTTCGCTCGGCACGGTGTTCGAGTGGTACGACTTCTACCTGTACGGCTCGCTGGCGGGGATCATCGCCAAGCAGTTCTTCAGCGGGCTGGACGCCGGCGCGGCCTTCATCTTCGCGCTGCTGGCCTTCGCCGCCGGCTTCCTGGTGCGGCCCTTCGGCGCCATCGTGTTCGGCCGCCTGGGCGACATGATCGGGCGCAAGTACACCTTCCTGGTCACCATCCTGATCATGGGCCTGTCGACCTTCATCGTCGGCCTGCTGCCCAGCTACGCCACCATCGGCGTGGCCGCGCCGGTGATCCTGATCGCGCTGCGCATGCTGCAGGGCCTGGCCCTGGGCGGCGAGTACGGCGGTGCCGCCACCTACGTGGCCGAGCACGCACCGCACGGCCGGCGCGGCGCCTACACCTCGTGGATCCAGACCACGGCGACGCTGGGCCTGTTCCTGTCGCTGCTGGTGATCCTGGGCGTGCGCACCGGCTTCGGCGAGGACGCCTTCGCCGCCTGGGCCTGGCGCATCCCCTTCCTGGTGTCCATCCTGCTGCTGGGGATCTCGGTGTGGATCCGCCTGTCGCTGAACGAATCGCCCGCCTTCCAGAAGATGAAGGCCGAGGGCAAGACCTCCAAGGCGCCGCTGTCCGAGTCCTTCGGCGAGTGGAAGAACCTGAAGATCGTGATCCTGGCGCTGCTCGGCCTGACGGCCGGCCAGGCGGTGGTCTGGTACTCGGGCCAGTTCTACGCGCTGTTCTTCCTGACGGCGCAGCTCAAGGTGGACCTCACCACCGCCAACCTGCTGATCGCCGCGGCGCTGCTGATCGGCACGCCCTTCTTCATCATCTTCGGCTCCCTGTCCGACAAGATCGGCCGCAAGCCGATCATCATGGCCGGCTGCCTGCTGGCGGTGGTGACCTACTTCCCGGTCTTCAAGATGCTGACCGAGTACGCCAACCCCGACCTGGCGCAGGCCCAGGCGAAGGCCGGCGTGACCGTGACGGCCGACCCGGCGACCTGCTCCTTCCAGGGCAACCCGGTGGCGCGCGAGATCGACTTCAAGAGCTCCTGCGACATCGCCAAGCGCTACCTGGTGCAGAACTCGGTGAGCTACGAGAACGTGGCCGGCCCGGCCGGCAGCCCGGCGGTGGTGAAGATCGGCGACAAGACCGTGACCGCCCCGACCGGCGTGGTGGCCAACCACAAGTTCGACGAGGCCTCGGCCAAGTCCATCGCCGCCTTCAAGAAGGAACTGGCCGACGACCTGAAGTCGGCCGGCTACCCGGCCAAGGCCGACCCGGCGAAGATGAACAAGCTGATGCTGGTGGTGCTGCTGACCTACCTGGTGATCTTGGTGACGATGGTCTACGGTCCGATCGCCGCGATGCTGGTGGAGCTGTTCCCGACGCGCATCCGCTACACCTCGATGAGCCTGCCGTACCACATCGGCAACGGCTGGTTCGGCGGCCTGCTGCCCACCACCGCCTTCGCCATCGTGGCCTCCACCGGCAACATGTACAACGGCCTGTGGTACCCGATCATCATCGCCGCCATGACGCTGGTGATCGGCACGCTGTTCATCCGCGAGACCAAGGACGTGGACATCTACGCCAACGACTGATCCACGCCGTGCCCGGCGCCGCCTTGCCGGCGGCGCCGGTTCAGCAAAAGGGCCTCCGAGGAGGCCCTTTTGCTGAACCGGGGGACCGGTCCGTTCAATATCCGATCAGGAGAGATGTCATGTGGAAGCTGGCCGTGGGTTTCGTGGTGTTCGCCGCCGTCGCCCTGTTCGTCATCATGCAGGCGGGCGACAAGATCGACATGGGCGGCGAGCAGCACGGCGGCGACATCCAGCATGCCCCCGCCGCGGCGCCGGAGGGCGGCGCCTCGAAGTAGCCCGCCCGCCGCGGCGGCTCAGCGCCTGAAGCGTCCCTCGCTGATGATGGACAGGTCGGCGTAGTCGATGCCGGTGTGGTCCTGCGGCGAGTAGCTCACCTCCAGGCCGCCCAGGTCGAAGTTCTTGAGCCCGTCCAGCGCGGCCAGCACCTTGGCCCGGGTCGGCGCCGGGCCGGCGCGGCGCAGGGCCTCGACCAGCACCTTGGCGGAGGCGAAGCCCTCCAGCATCGCCGGCGAGAGTTCCTTGCCCTTGGCCAGCGCCATCGCCTCCCGGACCATCGGCGTGCCGATCGAGCGCTCGCTGGGGAAGACCTGCGTGACGATCACGCCGCGGCTGTTGTCGCCCAGCGACTTGATGAAGCCGGACGAGGCGTTGTTCGACAGCGTGACCACCTGCGCCGCCGACCCCGCGGCGCGCAGCGCCTTGACGCCTTCCACCACCGCGGTGCCGGAGCCGATCCACAGCACCGCCTGCACCTGGGCCTGCACGAGCTGGGGCACGATGGTCTTGTAGTCCGGCTTGTCGCGGTCGGCCTGCACCAGCGCGGCCGGATCCAGCTTGGCCTTGGCGAAGCCGGTCTTGGCGCCTTCCAGCGCGTCGGCGCCGAAGGAGTCGGTCACGTACACCACGCCGATGCGGTTCATGCCGACGGTGCTCAGGTGCTGCACCGCCTTCTCGGCCTCGCGCTGGTAGGTGGAGCGCACGTTGAACACGTGCCGCTGCAGCGGCTTGTGCAGCACCATCGCGCCGGTGGAGGGGCCGATCAGCGGCACGCCGTGCTTGTCCAGCAGCGGGATGATGGACTGCGTGTGCGGCGTGCCCCGCGTCAGGAACAGCGCCACCGCCTTCTTCTCCTCGATCAGCACGCGGCCGTTCTCGGCGGCGCGCTTGGGGTCGAAGCCGTCGTCCAGCCGCACCACCTCGATCTGCTCGCCGTTCACGCCGCCCTGCGCGTTGACCGCGTCGATGACCAGCCGGGAGCCGGCGATCGTCTCGTTCACGCTGGAGGCCACGGGGCCGGTGATGCCGGCCGTCTGGCCGATCACGATCTGGGCGCTGGCGCTCGACATGCTCAGCGCGAACAGCAGCGCGGCGCTGCCGCCAAGGCGAAACAGGGGCATGGCAATCTCCGATGGAAGATGTTGCGGACGAGAAACAAAGAGTTTCAATTGTTTCTGGTGTGGCACTTTCCGGAGTGGGTACTAACCCGGAGACCGCGGCGCCCGCGTGTGGCGTAGTGCACGGGAGCCGCCGCCCCAGGGCGCCAAAGACCCCAGGCAGCCGCAACCGCCCGGCACGGGCAGAATGTTCCGCCCCTCCCGCCCGAACCGCTCCCAGCACCCCCACGGCATGACCTCCGGCTCCATCCGCATCCGCGGCGCCCGCCAGCACAACCTTCGCAACCTCGATCTCGACATCCGCACCGGCGAACTGACGGTGGTGACCGGCCCCAGCGGCTCGGGCAAGTCCAGCCTGGTGTTCGACACCCTCTACGCCGAGGGCCAGCGCCGCTACGTCGAGACCTTCAGCGCCTACGCCCGCCAGTTCCTCGACCGCATGGACAAGCCGGCGGTGGACCGGGTGGAAGGCGTGCCGCCGGCCATCGCCATCGACCAAACCAACCCGGTGCGCAGCTCGCGCTCCACGGTCGGCACGATGACCGAGCTGAACGACCACCTGAAGCTGCTGTTCGCCCGCGCGGCGCAGCTCTTCGACCGCCAGACCGCGCTGCCGGTGCGGCACGACACGCCGGACACGATCTGCGCCGAGATGCAGCGGCGGGCCGAGTCGGCGGGTGATCCGCGGCTGGTCGTGACCTTCCCGGTCGAGCTGCCCGCCAGCGCGACGGAGCAGGAGATCGAGCAGTGGCTGGCCGCCAGCGGCTTCACGCGCGTGCAGGCGCAGCGCGAGGTCGGCACGCCGACCGGGCCGCGCAAGGTGCTTGACGTGGTGGCCGACCGCTTCCGCATGTCGGGCACCGAGCGCGCGCGTGTGGTTGAGGCCATCGAGGTCGCGCTCAAGCGCGGCACCGGGCGCGTCACGGTCTATGCGCTGCCCGCGGAGGAAGGCGTCGAGCCCGAGCTGTGGCGCTTCTCCACCGGCCTGCACTGCCCCGAGAGCGACATCCGCTACGCCGACCCGATCCCCTCGATGTTCAGCTTCAACTCCGCGGTCGGCGCCTGCGAGGCCTGCCGCGGCTTCGGCCGCGTGATCGGGGTGGACTGGAACCTGGTCATGCCCAACGACAAGCTCACGCTGCGCGCGGGCGCCGTCAAGCCGATCCAGACGCCGGCCTGGAAGGAGTGCCAGGACGACCTGATGCGCCATGCCGAAAGCGCCGGCATCCCGCGCGACACGCCCTGGGCCAAGCTCACGCCCGAGCAGAAGCACTGGGTGATCGAGGGCACGCCCAACTACAAGGAAGGCAACTGGAGCAAGCAGTGGTACGGCATCCGCCGCTTCTTCGCCTACCTGGAGAGCAAGGCGTACAAGATGCACATCCGGGTGCTGCTGTCCAAGTACCGCAGCTACACGCCGTGCCCCACCTGCGGCGGCGCGCGGCTCAAGCTCGAAAGCCTGCTGTGGCGCCTGGGCAGCAAGGCCGATGCCGACGCGGCGCTGCCGCCCGCGAAGCGCTTCATGCCGGTCGGCGTGCCGTGGACGCGCGAGCAGCTCGAAGCGCTGCCCGGCCTCAGCCTGCACGACCTGATGCTGATGCCCATCGAGCGGCTTCGACAGTTCTTTGATGCGCAGAAGTCCTCCCCCTGGAGGGGGGAGGATTTAGGAGGGGGTGGGTCCACGTCCACTCCGCAGGAGGGGCAGCGCGAAGCGATGCGTCTCCTGTTCGAGGAGATCACGACGCGCCTGAAGTACCTGCACGACGTCGGCATCGGCTACCTCACGCTCGACCGGCAGAGCCGCACCCTCTCCGGCGGCGAGGTGCAGCGCATCAACCTCACCACCGCCCTGGGCACCTCGCTGGTCAACACCCTGTTCGTGCTGGACGAGCCCAGCATCGGCCTGCACCCGCGCGACATGGACCGCATCACCGAGGCCATGCAGCGCCTGCGCGACGCCGGCAACACGCTGGTGGTGGTGGAGCACGACCCGGCCGTGATGCTGGCGGCCGACCGCGTGATCGACATGGGGCCCGGCCCCGGCGCGCGCGGCGGGCAGATCGTGTTCGACGGCCCGGTCGAGCTGCTCCGCGGCGCGCACACGCTCACCGGCGAGTACCTGGGCGGGCGCAAGCACATCGGCATGGGCCTCAAGCGCGCCGTCACGGAGGGCACGCCGCGCCTGATCCTCGAGGGCGCGCGCGAGCACAACCTGAAGGACGTGACGGTCGAGATCCCGCTGCAGCGGCTGGTGGCCGTCACTGGCGTCAGCGGCTCGGGCAAGTCCACGCTGGTGCAGGACGTGCTGGCGCCGGCGCTGATGCGCCACTTCGGCAAGCCGACCGAGCTGGCCGGGGCGCACGACCGGCTGCTCGGCGCCGACCACCTGAGCGACGTGGTGTTCGTCGACCAGTCGCCCATCGGCAAGACGGCGCGCTCCAACCCGGCCAGCTACGTCGGCGCCTGGGATGCGGTGCGCGAGATCTTCGCCACCGCGCCGCTGGCGAAGCAGCGCGGCTACACGGCCGCCAAGTTCAGCTTCAACTCCGGCGACGGGCGCTGCCCGACCTGCGGCGGCTCGGGCTTCGAGCACGTGGAGATGCAGTTCCTCTCGGACGTGTACCTGCGCTGCCCCGACTGCGACGGCAAGCGCTACCGGCCCGAGATCCTGGAAGTGACGATCGAGCGGCCCCGAGCCGTTCGGGCTGAGCCTGTCGAAGCCGGGACCAGCCCTTCGACAGGCTCAGGGCGAACGGTCATGGAGGCCTACACCGTCGCTGACATCCTCGAACTGACCGTGGCCGAGGCGCTCACCGTGTTCGCGAATGACCGCGAGGTGCAGCGCGTGCTGCAGCCCATCGTCGACGTCGGCCTGGACTACGTGAAGCTCGGCCAGCCGGTGCCCACGCTTTCGGGCGGCGAGGCGCAGCGCCTCAAGCTGGCCGGCTTCCTGGCGGAGGCCGCCAACGGCGCGGCCAAGTCGCGTCAGCCGCTGGCGAAGAAGGGCACGCTCTTCCTCTTCGACGAGCCGACCACCGGCCTGCACTTCGACGACATCGCCCGCCTGATGCGCGCGCTGCGCAAGCTGCTCGACGCCGGCCACTCGCTGGTCGTGATCGAGCACAACCTGGACGTGATCCGCGCCAGCGACTGGGTGATCGACCTCGGCCCCGAAGGCGGCGAGGGCGGCGGCCAGGTGGTGGCCGTCGGCACGCCGGAGCAGGTGCGGGAGATGAAAGGCTCGCACACCGGCGCCGCGCTGGCGGCGTACGAGACCGCGCTCGGCCCGGCCGCGCTGGCGGTGCGCGAGAAGCCCGCCCAGTACGCCGTCGCTCCCGCGCCCGGCCGCGAGGCCATCGAGATCGTCAACGCCCGCGAGCACAACCTCAAGCACCTGTCGGTGGACATCCCGCGCGGCAAGTTCAGCGTCATCACCGGCGTCAGCGGCTCGGGCAAGTCCACGCTGGCCTTCGACATCCTGTTCAACGAGGGGCAGCGGCGGTACCTCGAATCGCTGAACGCCTACGCGCGCAGCATCGTGCAGCCGGCCGGCCGGCCGGAGGTGGACGCGGTCTACGGCATCCCGCCGACGGTGGCGATCGAACAGCGCCTCTCGCGCGGCGGCCGCAAGAGCACGGTGGGCACCACCACCGAGGTGTGGCACTTCCTGCGCCTGCTGTACGTCAAGCTGGGCGTGCAGCACTGC
>NZ_JBIQNC010000031.1:0-16928 GCF_044462705.1 Xenophilus sp. | reverse complement strand
CTGCGCGCCGCGCTGGCGACCGCGCTGGAGCACGGCAAGGGCGTGGTGCACGTGCTGCACGGCCTCACCGGGCTGAAGGCGGCGATGCTGGCCGGCGTCTCCACCGCGGGCATCGGCCAGGTGCAGGTGTTCTCGACGCTGCGCGCCTGCCCGGTGTGCGCGACCTCGTATGCCGAGCTGGACCCGCGCCTCTTCTCCTACAACAGCAAGCACGGCTGGTGCCCCGACTGCGTGGGCACCGGCGTGAAGCTGACCAAGGAGCAGCGCAAGGCGCTGGACGATTCCACGATGGCCGAGGACAACCGCGGCCGCGAGCAGACCTTCGCCGAGCCGGAGGTGGAGGACGTGGCCGACGTCGCCTGCCCCACCTGCGAAGGCACGCGCCTGAACGCCACCGCGCGCGCCGTGCGCTTCAACGGCGTGGGCATCGCCGACATCGCGCGCCTGGCGGTGAGCGACGTGCGCGCCTGGGTCGAGACGCTGGCACTCTCGGGCCGCGAGGCCGACATCGCCCGCGACCTGATCCCCGAGATCAAGAGCCGCCTCGAGTTCCTGGAAGAGGTCGGCCTGGGCTACCTCACGCTGGACCGCGGCGCGCCCACGCTCAGCGGCGGCGAGGCGCAGCGCATCCGCCTGGCGGCGCAGCTGGGCAGCAACCTGCAGGGCGTGTGCTACGTGCTGGACGAGCCGACCATCGGCCTGCACGCGCGCGACAACCGCATCCTGCTCGACGCGCTGCACAAGCTGGGCGACAAGGGCAACACGCTGGTGGTGGTGGAACACGACGAGGACACCATCCGCCGCGCCGACCACCTGATCGACATCGGCCCCGGCGCCGGCAAGCGCGGCGGGCGCGTGGTGGCGCAGGGCACGGTGGCCGAGGTGGAGCGCTCGGGCGATTCGCTCACCGGCCGCTACCTGCGCGACGCGATCCGGCATCCGCTGCATCCGCGCCGGCCGGTCCTGCCCTCGGCCGAGGAAGGCGAGGGCGCGGTGTCGTGGCTCGCGATCGCGGGCGCGAACCTGCACAACCTGCAGTCCGTCAACGTGTCGGTGCCGCTGAACCGGCTGGTGGTGGTCACCGGCGTCAGCGGCTCGGGCAAGTCCACGCTGGCGCGCGACGTGCTGCTGGCCAACGTGCAGGCCATCGTGCAGCAGCGCGCCACCCGTGCCGGCCGCGACGCCGACGCCGCGGGCAAGCGCCCGAAATGGAGCGGCTGCACCGGCGTGGCCGGCTACGAGGGCATCGACCGCGTGCTCGAAGTGGACCAGACCCCCATCGGCAAGACGCCGCGAAGCTGCCCCGCCACCTACATCGGCTTCTGGGACACCATCCGCAAGCTCTTCGCCGACACGCTGGAGGCCAAGGCGCGCGGCTACGCGCCGGGGCGCTTCAGCTTCAACACCGGCGAAGGGCGCTGCCCGACCTGCGAGGGCGCGGGCGTGCGCACCATCGAGATGAGCTTCCTGCCCGACGTGAAGGTGCCCTGCGAGAGCTGCCACGGCGCGCGCTTCAACCCCGAGACGCTGGCCGTCACCTGGCGCGGCAAGAGCATCGGCGACGTGCTGCAGATGGAAGTGGACGAGGCGGTCGAGTTCTTCGCCAGCATGCCCGTCATCAGCCACCCGCTGCAGTTGCTCAAGGACGTGGGCCTGGGCTACCTCACGCTGGGCCAGCCCAGCCCCACGCTCAGCGGCGGCGAGGCGCAGCGCATCAAGCTGGTGACGGAACTGAGCAAGGTGCGCGACGACGTGACGCGGCGCGGCAACCGGGCCCCGCACACGCTCTATGTGCTGGACGAGCCCACCGTCGGCCTGCACATGGCCGACGTGGAGAAGCTCATCCACGTGCTGCACCGGCTGGTCGGCGGCGGCCACAGCGTGGTGGTGATCGAGCACGACCTCGACCTCATCGCCGAGGCCGACTGGATCGTGGACCTGGGCCCCGAGGGCGGCAGGGGCGGCGGCCAGGTGGTCGCTTCCGCGCCGCCGGAGGAGGTGGTGCGCCTGGGCACGCACACCGGCGTGGCGCTGGCGCCGGTGCTCGGGCGCGCCGCCGCGGCGGGCTGACCCCCCGGCCGGCTGTCACGGCACCGTCAAATTCGATCGCGACCATCCGGCGCGTCATGTGACGTCTTGTTGCATGACGGTGCCGGCCCGCTGCGCGCGGGGCCGGGTCCTTTCGATCCGACCACCGCGCCCCGCGCGCGACGAATTCCGATGCCCGAAGCAAGCCCTGCCGTCCTGCGCGCTGCCGCGCGCCGCTGGTCCACCCATGTCCTGAGCGCCGTGGCGCTGGCCACCCTGGCCGCCTGCGGCGGTGGTGGCGGCGGCGGCAACGGCCTGCCCTTCCTTCCCGCGCCGGCGCCCGCCCCGGCGCCTGCGCCGGCACCGTCGCCTGCACCCGCCCCGGCGCCCGAGCCCCCTCCCGAACCCACACCCACGACGCTCTCGCTGAGCCTGCTGGGCCGCTACGAGACCGGCATCTTCGAGAAGAGCGCAGCCGAGATCCCGGCCTTCGACCCCGGCAGCCGGCGCGCCTTCGTGGTCAATGCGCAGCAGGGCGTGCTCGACGTGCTGGACCTGAGCGACCCGGCGGCGCCGCGCCACGTGGGCACGCTGCAGCCGCACGCCATCCGTGCCGGCGCGGAGGCCAACAGCGTGGCCGTGAGCCACGGCATCGTGGCGGTGGCCGTGCAGGCCCCCGTCAAGACCGATCCCGGCTTCGTCGCCTTCTACCGCGCGTCGGACCTCGCGCTGCTGGGCCACGTGGAGGTGGGCGCGCTGCCCGACATGCTGACCTTCACGCCGGACGGCAAGACCGTCCTGGTGGCCAACGAGGGCGAGCCCGGCGACGACTACCAGGTCGACCCCGAAGGTTCGGTCAGCGTCATCGACGCCGCCGACCCGACCCGGCCCACCGCCCGCACCGCCGACTTCCGCGCCTGGAACGGCAGGGAGCCCGAGCTGCGCGCCCAGGGCGTGCGCATCTTCGGGCCCAACGCCAGTGCCGCGCAGGACATCGAGCCGGAGTACATCGCCCTCTCGGCCGACGGCGCGACCGCCTGGGCGACGCTGCAGGAGAACAACGCGCTGGCGAAGATCGACGTGGCCAGCGCGACCGTGACCGCCATCCTGCCGCTGGGCTTCAAGGACCACGGCGCCGACGGCAACGGCCTGGACGCGAGCGACACCGACGGCCGCATCGACATCCGCACCTGGCCGGGCCTGCGCGGCCTGTTCCTGCCCGACGCCATCGCCTCGTACAGCGCCGGCGGCAAGACCTACCTGGTGAGCGCCAACGAGGGCGACTCGCGGCCCTGGGGCGAGGACGACGACGCCTACTGGGCCGGCGATGCGGGCAAGGGCTTCGTCGAGGAGTTCCGCGTCAAGCACCTGGTCCACAACAGCGGCTTCGACCGCCGCGCCGGCGACGACCTGCCGCCGCAACTGCGCGCGCTGGCGGCCGGCGCCGTGCTAAACCCCGACGTGTTCGGCTACTGCGGCGCCACCTGGGACCTGGCCGCGGGCACGGCATCGTCGGGCGACTGCCGCGAGGACGACCAGCTGGGCCGCCTGAACGTGACCTGGACCCTGGGCTACCAGCAGAACCCCGACGGCAGCCCCAGGCTGCGGCACCTCAACGGCAAGGACGTGCTGGTCTACGACGCGCTCTACGCCTTCGGCGGCCGTTCCTTCTCGATCCGGGACGAGGACGGCAGGCTGGTCTGGGACTCGGGCGACCAGTTCGAGAAGAAGCTCGCCGAGCTGCTGCCCGACGCCTTCAACTCCGACCACGCGGCGACGGCCTTCGACGACCGCAGCGACAACAAGGGGCCCGAGCCCGAGGGCGTCGCGGTGGGCCGCATGGGCGACAAGACCTTCGCCTTCATCGGGCTGGAGCGCATCGGCGGGGTGATGGTCTACGACGTCACCGACCCCGCCGCGCCGGCGTACGTGACCTACCTGAACAGCCGCGACTTCTCGGTCGCCGACCCCGGCGCCAGCGCCGAGGACCTGAAGCGCGCCGGCGACCTGGGCCCCGAGGGCCTGGCCTTCGTCCCGGCCTCGCAGTCGCCCAACGGCAAGCCGCTGCTGGTCGTGGGCCACGAGGTCAGCGGCACCACGGCCGTCTACGAGATCACGCCGACGTACTGAACCGGCCCGCGCGCGCGGCGGCGCGTCAGTGCGTCGCCCAGGCGGCGATGGCCTGCGGCAGCCGCGCCATGTCGGTGAAGACGTGCGCCACGCCGATGGCGCGCATCGCGTCGGCGCTGCTGTGGCCCAGGCCGCCGGGGCAGTAGCCGAACACCGTGGCGCCGGCGGCGATGCCGGCGGTGGCGCCGGTGACGGTGTCCTCGACCACCGCGCAGAGTTCGGGCGGCACCCCCAGCGCCTCGGCGGCGGCCAGGTACACGTCCGGCCAGGGCTTGCTGCGCGGCGTCTCGTGGCCGCTGAAGATGCGGCCCTCGAAGGCGTCGAGCAGGCCGATCTTCGCGAGCTGCAGCTCGACCTTGCGCCGGTCGGCGCCCGAGGCGCAGGCGATGCGGCCGTCCATCAGCGCATGCAGCGCGCGCGCCGCCTCGGGCGCGCCGGCGATGGGCGTGAGGTCGCGCTCCAGCGCCTCGTTGCGCCGCGCCCAGAACAGGTGCAGCCAGTCCTGCGTGAGGCTGAAACCCGTCTTCTCCTCGATCAACGCCATCTCGTCCTTGACGGCCTTGCCGACGAAGATGCGCATCGTCTCCTCGAGCGTCAGGTGCCAGCCCAGTTCGCCCAGCATCTGGGTGAGCACGCGGTTGGTGATGGGTTCGGAATCGACGAGCACGCCGTCGCAGTCGAAGAGGACGGCGTCGAAGGGGAAACTGGACATATGAGGTGATCGTACGGGATGGGCCTGCGTCCGCAAGCACAGCGGAGGCTGTTGCAGACACCTCTCACCCGTTCAATACCCCTCATCCGTTCACGCTGAGCCTGTCGAAGCGTGGTCTCGGGCTTCGACAGGCTCAGCCTGAACGGTTGTGGGTGGATCGGCTTTCTCAGGCCCTCAGCCCCGGCGCGCGCCCACGATGTCGCGCCGGCCTCAGCGCACCACGCCCCGCTCGCGCAGCGCCGCGATCTGCGCCTCGTTCAGCCCCACCTCGCGCAGCACCGCGTCGGTGTCCGCCCCCAGCGCCGGCGCGTTGCGGCGGTGGCCGCCGGGCGTGGCCGAGAGCTTCGGCACGAAGCCCGGCAGCGTGAGCGTGCTGCCGTCGTCCATCAGCGTGGGCAGCAGCACGCCGCGCGCCGCGTAGTGCGGGTCGGCAGCGATGTCGGCCACGGTGTAGATGCGGCCGGCGGGCACCTGCGCCGCCTCCAGCGCGGCCAGCGCGTCGGCGACGCTGCATGTGGCGGTCCAACTGCCGATGGCGCCGTCGATCATCGCCACCTGCGCCACGCGGCCGGCGTTGTCGGCCAACTGCGGGTCGGCCGCCAGGTCGGGCCGGCCGATGCACTGCATCAGGCGCTTGAAGATGCTGTCGCCGTTGCCGGCCACCAGCACGTAGCCGTCGGCGCAGCGGTAGGCGTTGCTGGGCGCGATGCCGGGCAATGCGCTGCCGGCGGCCTCGCGCACCACGCCGAAGGCGCTGTACTCGGGCAGCAGGCTTTCCATGCAGTTGAAGACGGCTTCGTACAGCGCCACGTCCACCACCTGGCCGCGGCCCTTCGGGCATTCGGCGCTCACCGTGGCGTGGCGGTGCTGCAGCGCCATCAGCACGCCGATCACGCCGTGCAGCGAGGCCAGCGTGTCGCCGATGGAGACGCCCACCCGCACCGGCACGCGGCCCGGCTCGCCGGTGAGGTGGCGCAGGCCGCCCATCGCCTCGGCCACCATGCCGAAGCCGGGGCGGTCGCGGTAGGGGCCGCTCTGGCCGTAGCCGCTGATGCGCAGCATCACCAGCGCCGGGTTGGCGGCCAGCAGCGCGTCGGGGCCGAGGCCCCAGCCCTCCATCGCGCCGGGGCGGAAGTTCTCGATCAGCACGTCGGCCTCGGCGGCCAGCCGGCGCACGATCTCCTGCGCCTCGGGCTGCCGTAGGTCCAGCGCCAGCGAGCGCTTGTTGCGCGACTGCGCCTGCCACCAGACGGAGGTGCCGTCCTTGAGGAGCCGCCACTGGCGCAGCGGGTCGCCGCCGGCCGGCGGCTCGATCTTGACGACCTCGGCGCCGAAGTCGGCCAGCGTGCGCGCGGCGAAGGGGCCGGCGATGAGCTGGCCGAGTTCGACCACCTTGAGGCCGGCCAGCGGGCCGGATGCGGATGCTGCTGTCTTCGCGTTCATGGCTTGCGGGTGCGGGGCGTGCGCGGGGCGGCCTTGGCCGGCGGCGTCTTCTTCGGCGCCGCCTTCTTCGCTGCAACTTTCTTCGCCGCCACCTTCTTCGCCGGCGCCCTGCGCTTCGGCGCGTCCGGCGCTCCGGTGTGCCCGTCCAGCTCCTCGTCCAGCTCGCGCGCGATGCGCTGCTCGATCATCGAGCGCAGGGCGACGAGCGGGAAGCGCAGGTCGAGCTGCACCTGCAGGAAGCGGGCGTTGACCACCACCCATCCCGCCACGCCCAGCCCCTGCACGGCCACCTGGTCGTTCGGCGAGCCTTCCTCGTAGCGGCACTGCAGGCGGAAGTCGCTCTCGAGCCGGCCGATCCAGCGGCGCGCGATCTGGCGGGCCAGCGGCAGCCCCAGCGCGTGCCGGCGTTCGATGTGGATGTCAGGCATCGGGGTGTCCCTTCTCTTTCCCGGGCGGCGGGCGGGGGGTGTCCGCGGCGTCGAGCGCCCGTCGCCGGGCCTCGGCATCCAGCGCCGCGATGCGCTTCACCTCGGCATGGAAGCGGCGCCAGTCGCGGCCCTCGCGCTCGAACAGGCGCTCGAAGCCGGGCACCAGCGCATCGTAGGCGGCCTGTGCGGCGAGGGTGGCGTTGTTGGTCCGCGCCACCCAGGCGTCGTAGGCGCCCTGGCGCGGGCCGCTCCAGCCGGCGCGCAACTGCTGGTAGCGCGCGCGGAAGGCGTCCATGGCCTCCTGCTTCATCGCGTCCACCGCGGGCCAGTCGCGGGCCTGGGCGGCCGGCGAGTCGTAGATGCCGGCCAGCCGCCGGCGCGTGTCGTCCATCAGCGCGCGCATGGCGCGGCGGCGCGTGTCGAACTGCGCGTATTCCTCGCGCGCCTGCGGCCCGGCCTGCGTGGCCAGCCACTCGGCGCCGCCCAGGCGCTCCACCGCGGTGGCGAAGGATTCGTTGAACTCCGTGTCGCCCGGCACGTACACCACCTGGTGTGCCAGTTCGTGGAAGACGATGCGTGCCAGCTCGCCTTCCGGGTAGCGGATGAAGGTGGACAGCAGCGGGTCGCCGCCGGCCCAGTCGAGCCAGCCGAGGGTGGAGTAGGCCGGCACCGGGTACACGGCCGACTCCAGCCCTTCTTCGGCGCGCAGGCGTCCGGCCTCGGCCTGCGCATCGGCTTCGGCGTAGTAGCCGCGGTAGCCCACGCAGCCGGCGATGGGGAAGCACCAGGTCTTGAGCGTCAGCGCGTGCGGCGGCGCCGCCACCACATTCCACACGGCCGCCGCACGGTGCAGGTCGGCATAGCCGGTGTAGCTGCGGTTGTCGGGCAGGGCGAGCCGCTCGGAGGCGAAGCGGCGGATGCGCTGCGCGAGCGCCAGCCGCTCGCGCAGCGCGTCGGGCGTGCGCGGGTCGGCCAGCCACTCGGGCACCGGCCGTGCGGCGCGCATGATGCCGATGTGGCCGGCGGCCGACTGCCAGTAGTAGCCGAGCTGGGCGCAGCCCGCCAGCGCGGCGAGGACCAGCGCCGCCGCGGCCCAGGCCAGGCGTCGCCGGGCGCGCGGCAGCGGCGCCATCAGGCGGGCTCGACCTGCACCAGGCAGTCGTAGAAGGTCGGGCCGCGGCCGATGTCGGTCAGGTGCTGGCTGGTGAGCTGGTTGACGTTGGTGCCGTCCGCGCCCAGCTTGCGCCACCACACGCCCAGGCCGTTGACCACGCCCGGCCGCGCGCGGC
Organism: Xenophilus sp.; assembly: GCF_044462705.1. NCBI lineage: Bacteria > Pseudomonadati > Pseudomonadota > Betaproteobacteria > Burkholderiales > Comamonadaceae > Xenophilus > Xenophilus sp. Next base: position 8,898 of record NZ_JBIQNC010000031.1, on the reverse strand, counting down.
GCGAGACCTCGGCGCGGCAGCGGTATTCGCCGCGGGCGTTGAACACCCGCACCATCGCGCCGTCGGCGATGCCGCGGGCGCCGGCGTCGTCGGCGTGGATCTCCAGCAGCGGCTCGCCCTCGATGCTGCGCAGGCTCTTCACGTTGACGAAGGTGCTGTTCAGGAAGTTGCGCGCCGGCGGCGAGATCATGGCCAGCGGAAAGGCGCTGGAGCTGCCGGCCGGCTCGTGGTTGGGCACGTGGTCGGGCAGGCCGTCCAGGCCCTGTGCGGCCAGACGCTCGCTGAAGAACTCGCATTGGCCCGACGGCGTGGGGAAGCCGCCCTCGGCGAAGGGCGCCTCGGGCAGCGGCACGCTGGCGAAGCCGTCGCGCTCCAGCGCCGCCCAGTCGATGGCGCCGGGCGCGAAGGCCTGGCGGCACAGCGCCTCGTCGTCGTCGGCAAAGCAGGGCTCGTCGAAGCCCATGCGCCGCGCCAGCTCGCGGAACACCCAGGCGTTGCTGCGCGCCTGGCCGCGCGGCGCGACGGCGGGGCGGTTGAGCAGCACGTCGGTGTGGCCGTAGCTGGCGTGGATGTCCCAGTGCTCCAGCTGCGTGGTGGCGGGCAGCAGGTAGTCGGCGTGGTCGGCGGTGTCGGTCTGGAACTGCTCCAGCACCACGGTGAACAGGTCCTCGCGCGCGAAGCCGGCCGCCACCTTGGCCGACTCGGGCGCCACCGCCACCGGGTTGCTGTTGTAGACCACGATGGCCTCGATCGGCGGGCCGCCCGACAGCGCCCCGGCATCGCCCGCCAGCGCATCGCCGATGCGCACCATGTTGACGGTGCGCGGCCGGCGGCCGGCCAGCAGGTCGGGCCGCTGCAGCGCGGCGCGGTCCACCGGGAAGTGGCCCCCGCTGCTGAGCAGCACGCCGCCGGCGCGCTGCCGCCAGGCGCCCACCAGCGCCGGCAGGCAGGCGATGGCGCGCACCGCGTTGCCGCCGCCGCGCACCCGCTGCACGCCGTAGTTCAGGCGGATGGCCGCGGGCTTCGTGGTGCCGTAGGCGCGCGCCAGGTCGCGGATCTGCGGCGCCGGCACGCCGCACACGGCGGCGGCGCGCTCGGGCGGCCACTGCAGGGCGCGCTCGCGCAGCCGCTCCCAGCCCAGGGTGTGGCGGGCGATGTAGTCGTGATCCAGCCAGTCGTTCACCACCAGCTCGTGCATCAGCGCCAGCGCCAGGGCGCCGTCGGTGCCGGGCAGCAGGGCGATGTGCTCGTCGCACTTGTCGGCCGTCTCGGTGCGGCGCGGGTCGATGCACACCAGCCGTGCGCCGGCCCGCCTGGCCGCTTGCGCATGGCGCCAGAAGTGCAGGTTGCTGCCGATCGAGTTGCTGCCCCAGATCAGGATGAGCTTCGCCTCGGCGAAAAACTCGACGCGCATGCCCACCTTGCCGCCCAACGTGTGGGCCAGGGCCTCGCCGCCGGCGGTGGCGCAGATGGTGCGGTCCAGCAGCGAGGCGCCGAGCTTGTGGAAGAAGCGACGGTCCATCGATTCGCCCTGCACCAGCCCCATGGTGCCGGCATAGCTGTAGGGCACGATGGCCTGAGGCGCGCGCCGCGCGATCGCGCCCAGCCGGGCGGCGATGTCATGAAGCGCCTCGTCCCACGAGACCGGCTCGAAGCGCCCGCTGCCCTTGGGCCCGGCGCGCCGCAGCGGCTGCACCAGGCGCTCCGGGTGGTCGTTGCGCTCGATGTAGCGCGAGACCTTGGTGCACAGCACGCCGGCGGTGTGGCGATGTTCGGGGTTGCCCTGCAGCTTCACCGCGCGGCCCTCCTGCACGGTGGTGACCAGAGCGCAGGTGTCGGGGCAGTCGTGCGGGCAGGCGCCGCGCACCAGGGTGGGGGCAGGAGAGGACATGGGCGACGGCGGCAGGAGGAGGGGTCAGGCGGGGTGTGGGACCCCCGCCGGCGGAGTCTAGTTTCATGCCACGCCAGGCGCCGCAGGGGTTTGCGATGACCGGCCGCGGCGGCCGAACGGCGAACTTGGCTGACACGCGGCCTCGCGCCGGAGGTTCAGCATGGTCGGCATGAACACCCATCAACCGCTTCAACTCGTGGTCAAGGAGCCGGAGCCCGGCACCTTCGTCTGGACCCTGATGGAGACCGACGCCGGCGGCCAGCCGGTGAAGGTGGTGCGCCGGGCCGAGGAGCCGGCCGGCACCTACGAGGCCGCGCTGGCGGCCGGCACGCGCGCGCTGGACGCGCAACTGCACCCGCGCGCCGCAGCCGGCGCGTAGCCGGCGGCCCGCGGCGCTTCAGCCGGCCGACCGGCGCGCCTCGCCGGGCGTCATGCCGGTCCACTGGCGGAAGGCGCGGGCGAAGCTCTTCTCGTTGCGGAAGCCCACCGCCAGCGCGATCTGCTTGATGGGGCGCCGGGTGCGCCGCAACTGGTCCACGGCCTCGGCGTGGCGCACCTCGTCCTTCAGGCCCTGCAGCGCCAGGCCCTCGGCCTGCAGTTGCCGGTGCAGCGTGCGCGCCGAGATGTGCAGCGCCGCCGCCAGCGCCTCGGCGCTGCCCAGCTCGGCGCCGCGCGTGCGCAGCAGTTCGCGCACCCGCTGGCCCAGCAGCCGGTCGCGCCGGTACTGCAGCACCGTCAGCGGCAGGGCGCGGCGCAGCATCTGGCGCAGCGCCCGCTCGTCGCGCCGCAGCGGCAGGGCGAGGTAGCGTTCGTCGAAGCTGAAGCCCGCCCGCGGGGCGCCGAAGCGTACCTGCCCGGTGAACATCAGCGCGTAGGCGTCGGCATGCGGCGGCGCGGCAAAGGGGAAGGCCGCTTCGCGCAGCGACACGCGCGAATCGATGGCCCAGCTCGCATAGCCGTGCAGGAAGCGCAGGCTCGACACCAGGCAGAACTCGCGCAGCGGCCCCAGGTCGCGCCGCTCCTCGATCGACACCGTGGCGATGCCGCCCGCCACCGACAGCGAAAGCGCGATGTCGTCCACCAGCAGCCGGTGGTGGCGGCACCAGCGCTTGATCGCCACGCCCAGGTCGGGCGCGGTCAGCGAGGCGCGGCACAGCAGCCCGTAGCTGCCCCAGGGCAGGCGGCGCGAGAACCAGCCCAGCGCCTCGTCGTCCAGCTCCTGCATGGCGTGCTCGTTCAGCGCCTCGAACTGCGCGGCCGTCACCCGGGCGCCGGGGCGCCACAGCTCCTTCGGCGTGATCCGTGCCGCGCGCAGGGCCTCGCCGGGGTCCTTGCCGTAGCGCGCGTAGCCCTTCACGATCGCCTGCACGAAGGCCATCGGCGTGGCGGCGCGGGGGGGCCTGACGAGGGTGGAGGCGGTCATCGGGGCAGCGTGGGACGTGGCGCGATTTGCAACCATTGTGGCGCCAAATGCGGGCGTCGCGGGCGTAAGCTGCGCCCATGCCCGCGCCCTCCGGCGCGCGGCGACACCTCAGGAGACACATCCCATGGCCCACGCCAGCCTGCCCGGCCTGAACTTCCAGCTGGGCGAGACCATCGACGCCCTGCGCGACGCCGTCGCCGACTTCTGCGCCGCCGAGATCGCGCCGCGCGCCGCCGAGATCGACCGCGAGAACCAGTTCCCGAAGGACCTGTGGGCCAAGCTCGGCAGCCTGGGCCTGCACGGCATGACGGTGAAGGAGGAATACGGCGGCACCGAGCTGGGCTACCTGGCGCACATCGTGGCGATGGAGGAGGTCTCGCGCGCCTCGGCGTCGGTGGGGCTCTCCTACGGCGCGCACTCCAACCTGTGCGTCAACCAGATCCACCGCAACGGCAGCGAGGCGCAGAAGAAGAAGTACCTGCCGAAGCTGGTGAGCGGCGAGCACGTCGGCGCGCTGGCGATGAGCGAGCCGGGCGCCGGCAGCGACGTGGTGAGCATGAAGCTCAGGGCCGAGAAGAAGGACGGCCATTACGTGCTCAACGGCGGCAAGATGTGGATCACCAACGGCGGCGACGCCGACACGCTGGTGATCTATGCCAAGACCGAGCCCGATATGGGCGCGCGCGGCATGACGGCCTTCATCGTCGAGAAGGGCTTCAAGGGCTTTTCGGCCGGCACCAAGCTCGACAAGCTGGGCATGCGCGGCTCCAACACCTATCCGCTCTTCTTCGACAACTGCGAGGTGCCGGAGGAGAACATCCTGGGCGGCGAGGGCAACGGCGCCAAGGTGCTGATGAGCGGGCTCGACTACGAGCGCGCCGTGCTCTCCGGCGGACCGCTGGGCATCATGGCCGCCTGCATGGACGCGGTGATCCCCTACGTGCACGAACGCCGGCAGTTCGGGCAGAGCATCGGCGAGTTCCAGCTCATGCAGGGCAAGATCGCCGACATGTACAGCACCTGGCAGGCCACGCGCGCCTACGTGTACGCGGTGGGCAAGGCCTGCGACAGCGCCGACCACGCGCGTACCTTCCGCAAGGACGCGGCCGGCGCCATCCTCTACTCGGCCGAGAAGGCGACCTGGATGGCCGGCGAGGCGATCCAGGCGCTGGGCGGCGTGGGCTACACCAAGGACTTCCCGGTCGAGCGGCTGTGGCGCGACGCCAAGCTGTACGAGATCGGCGCCGGCACCAGCGAGATCCGCCGCATGCTCATCGGCCGCGAACTGTTCGCCGAGACCGCCTGACCCCACCTTTTCCCTCTCCCTCTGGGAGAGGGCAGGGTGAGGGCCGGCGGCCGTGGCTGGCGCGCGGCAGACATTGGCGCCCCGAAGCCCTCACCCCAACCCTCTCCCAGAGGGAGAGGGTGCCAAGACAGGAGACACGTGATGACCGACAGCTACGCCCGCGGCGCCACCGAGCCCGCCCTGATCGAAGACACCGTCGGCGACTTCTTCGACGCGATGGTGCGGCGCCAGCCCGACGCGCTGGCGCTGGTGAGCCGGCACGAGGGCGTGCGCCGCACGTACCGCGAGCTGCAGGCCGAGTCCGACCGCCTGGCCAGCGCGCTGCTGCGCGCGGAGCTCGCGCCGGGCGATCGCATCGGCATCTGGTCGCACAACAACCTGGCCTGGGTGCTGATGCAGGTCGCCACCGCCAAGGCGGGGCTGATCCTGGTCAACATCAACCCGGCCTACCGCACGGCCGAGGTGGAGTACGCGCTCAACAAGGTCGGCTGCAAGGCGCTGGTGACCATGCCGCGCTTCAAGACCAGCGAGTACCTGGCGATGCTGCGCGAGCTGGGCGCGGCGAAGCTGCCCGAACTGAAGAACATCTGGTGGATCGACCGGCCGGAAGACGCCGACGAGGCCGGCGGCGACATCCCGCTCACGCGCTTCTCGCAGCTGCTGGCCGGCGGCGACAGCGCCGACCCGCGCGTGGCCGAGGTGCAGAAGACGCTCCGGGCCGCCGACCCCATCAACATCCAGTTCACCAGCGGCACCACGGGCTTCCCCAAGGGCGCGACGCTTACGCACCGCAACATCCTGAACAACGGCTTCTTCATCGGCGAGTGCATGAAGCTCGGCCCGGAGGATCGCCTGTGCATCCCCGTGCCCATGTACCACTGCTTCGGCATGGTGCTGGGCAACCTGGCCTGCCTCACGCACGGCAGCGCCATCGTTTATCCCAACGACGGGTTCGATGCGCTGCTCACGCTGGAGGCGGTGCAGGCCGAGAAGTGCACGGCGCTGCACGGCGTGCCCACCATGTTCATCGCCGAGCTGGACCATCCGCGCTTCGCCGAGTTCGACCTGTCGAGCCTGCGCACCGGCATCATGGCCGGCACGGCCTGCCCGATCGAGGTGATGAAACGCGTGGTCAGCCAGATGCACCTGTCGGAGATCACCATCGCCTACGGCATGACCGAGACCAGCCCGGTGAGCTGCCAGAGCAGCACCGACACGCCGCTGGAGCGCCGCGTCTCGACCGTCGGCACCGTGCAGCCGCACCTGGAGGTGAAGATCGTCGACCCCGAGTCCGGCTCAGTCGTGCCGCGCGGCCGGCCCGGCGAGCTGTGCACCCGGGGCTACTCGGTGATGCACGGCTACTGGGGTGACGAGGCCAAGACCCGCGAGGCCATCGACGCCGAGGGCTACATGCACACCGGCGACCTGGCGACCATGGACGACGAGGGCTACGTCAACATCGTCGGCCGCATCAAGGACATGGTGATCCGCGGCGGCGAGAACATCTATCCGCGCGAGATCGAGGAGTTCCTGTACCGCCACCCCCAGGTGCAGGACGTGCAGGTGGTCGGCCTGCCCGACAGGAAGTACGGCGAGGAGCTGTGCGCCTGGATCATCCCCAAGCCGGGCCAGCAGCCCACCGAGGAGGAGATCCGCGACTTCTGCAAGGGCCAGATCGCGCACTACAAGGTGCCGAAGTACATCCGCTTCGTCGACGCCTTCCCGATGACGGTGACGGGCAAGATCCAGAAGTTCAGGATCCGCGAGCAGATGTCGCAGGACCTCGGCCTGGTGGCCGACAAGACCGCCTGAAGCCGGCCGCCGCCACGACACGCCATGCGCTGCGCACGCGCCGTCTCACCCGCCCGGCGGCAGTCCCGCGGCCTGGCGCGCCACCTTCAGCCGCTTGCGCAGCGACACCTCGGCCAGGTCCAGCTCGGCCACCAGGCTGCGCAGCGACTCGTCGTTGATGCGGTGCATGTGCCGCTCGGCGTACAGCGTGTCGCGCTCGATGCGCGTGCACTTCAGGCGCAGCTCCAGCTCCATCACGTAGCGCAGCCGCCGCTGGTGCACGGCCTCGGGCGTGTCGGCCTGGGCCTCGGGCGTGGCCGGGGCGGACGGGGCGTCGCCGTCGTCCAGCAGGTCGATGCGCTTGCGGTAGTCCTGCGTCAGCCGGCCGGCCGCCTCGCGGTACTGGGCCAGCCACCGCGGGTCGGCGCCCTCGTGCTCGGCCGGGTCCGGCGCCAGGCCGGCCATGGCGGCGCGGCAGGCGGCCAGGCGGGCCTGCCGCTCCTCGCGCGCCTCCGGCGGCTCGGCCGGCAGGGGCAGCCGGCGCAGCACCAGCGGCAGGCCGATGCTGCCCACCACCAGCGTGAAGAGGATGGTGCCCGCCGCCAGGAAGACCAGCAGGTCGCGCGCCGGGAAGGGCGCGCGCTCGTCCAGCATCAGCGGGACGGACAGCGCGCCGGCCAGCGTCACCGCCCCGCGGATGCCCGCCAGCGTGGTGGCCAGCGTGAGGCGCCACGAGGGCCGCACGGCCATCTTGCCCGCCAGGTGCGCCTTCAGCAGGCTGCCCTGCACGGCCAGCGAGAGCCAGATCCAGCGCAGCAGCAGCAGCGCGCACGAGATGGCCGCCACATAGCCCGCCAGCGCCCAGGCGCCGTGGTGGCTGGCCTCGCCGATGGTCTGCACGATGGACGGCAACTGCAGCCCCAGCAGCAGGAAGATGGCGCCGTTGAAGGCCGACTCGATCATGGCCCAGGTGCCTTCGGTCTGGATGCGCTCGGAGACGAACTCGCTGCGCTCCAGGTCGGCGAAGTTGGTGGTGATGCCCGCCGCCACCGCCGCCAGGATGCCCGAGACGCCGATGCGCTCGCCCACGATGTAGGCCGCGAAGGGCAGCAGCACCAGCAGCAGCACCATCTGCGTGGCCGCTACGTCGCCCACCCGGCGCGTGACGGCGGCCCGTGCGCGGGCGAAGCCCCAGCCCAGCAGCGCGCCCGCGCCCAGACCGCCCAGCGCGATCCAGAGGAATTCCGAGGCCACGCCGGTCCACGAGAACAGGCCGGTGAGCGTGGCCGCCACGGCGAACTTCAGCGCCACCAGGCCCGAGGCGTCGTTCAGCAGCGACTCGCCCTCCAGCAGGTGCATGGTCTTGGCCGGCATGCCCAGCCCGCGCGTGATGGCCGAGACGGCCACCGCGTCGGTGGGCGAGACCACCGCGGCGAGCGCGAAGGCCACCGTCAGCGGCATCTCCGGGATCATCCAGTGGATCAGCCAGCCCAGCCCCAGCACGGTGAACAGCACCAGGCCCAGCGCCAGCCGCAGGATGGGCTGCCACAGCGCGAAGAACTCGCGCTTGGGGATGCGCCAGCCGTCCGCGAACAGCAGCGGCGGGATGAACAGCAGCAGGAACAGCTCCGGATCGAAGGCGATGTGCAGCCCGCCCTGCGGCCAGGACAGCAGCGCGCCCAGCGCGATCTGGATCAGCGGCAGCGGGATGGCGCGCAGGTAGCGCGCGGCGATGCCGGTGAGCGCGCCCAGCATCAGCACCAGAAGGACGGTTTCGACGGTATGCACGAAGAAGAAGAGAAGCGAAGAACGGTGACGGCAGGAGCGGGCGGAGCCCGCCATGCATCATCGCGCAGCGCGGCGTCACCCATCACGGAAAGTCATTCATGAGCAAACTGGTCTCCAAACTCAACCCCCGCTCCGAGGAATTCCAGGCCAACGCGCAGGCCATGCGCGCGCTGGTGGACGACCTGCGCACGCAGTTCGCCAAGGTGGAGCAGGGCGGCGGCGAGGCCGCGCGCGCCAAGCACACCGCCCGCGGCAAGCTGCTGCCGCGCGAGCGCGTGAGCCGGCTGCTGGACCCGGGCACGCCCTTCCTGGAGCTGTCGCCGCTGGCCGCGCACGGCATGTACAAGGGCGATGCGCCGGGCGCCGGCCTGATCGCCGGCATCGGCCGCGTGAACGGGGTGGACTGCATGGTCGTGTGCAACGACGCCACGGTGAAGGGCGGCACCTACTACCCCATGACGGTGAAGAAGCACCTGCGCGCGCAGGAGATCGCGCAGCAGAACCGGCTGCCCTGCATCTACCTGGTCGATTCCGGCGGCGCCAACCTGCCGAACCAGGACGAGGTCTTCCCCGACCGCGAGCACTTCGGCCGCATCTTCTACAACCAGGCGAACATGAGCGCGGAGGGCATCGCGCAGATCGCGGTGGTGATGGGCTCGTGCACCGCCGGCGGCGCCTACGTGCCGGCGATGAGCGACG
>NZ_JBIQNC010000030.1:29114-32035 GCF_044462705.1 Xenophilus sp. | reverse complement strand
GAAGCAGTCGCGGAAGCTGAACCAGGTGGAGCCGAGGAACATGGCGGTCAGGACGAAGGAGCCGCCGACCATCACCGCCAGGCCCAGTCCGCCGGCCACGGCCATCGCCAGGCCGCCGACCAGCGACAGCACGATGCTGGCCGCCAGCACCACGCCGAACCAGACGATGCCGTAGACCGCCATCGCGCCGAAGTTGCGCAGGCAGGTCACGAGGCTGAAGAACAGGCTCTTGACCGGCGGCACCGCATGCCAGTGCACCAGGGCCGGCGCGTGCCAGAAGGCGAGCGCCAGCGGCAGGTACAGCGCCATGCGCAGCAGCAGCGCGCCCTGGAAGCCGGCGCTCTGGATCACCTCGGGCCGGGGCGCGCCCTGGTCGTCGAAGGCCGAGGCGAAGGGGTCGCCGGTGATGGCCGTGGCCAGCAGGCCGACCAGCAGCACGCCCACCGCATACAGCGCGCCCAGCATGGCCAGCGGCCGGATGCGGTCGCGCACGGCGCGCAGCGCGGCCATGAACAGCACGGCCGAGACGGGCCGGCCGTCGGGTGCGAGGCGCCCGGGCGGCAGGCGGCTGGCCTGCTCGGCCGCGACCATCATCGCCAGGGTGCTGGCCGGCGCCAGCGCCACCGCCAGCGCGCCGCCCACCAGCGGCACGCGCGAGAGCAGCGCGATGGCCGACATGAACAGCATGAACAGCGAGAAGAAGGCCATCGGCTGCCGGCGGAAGGCTGACAGCCCCTCGCGCACCCATCGGGCGCCCGTTCCCGGTGCGACGACGAGCAGCCTCATGCGGCGAGCGCGGGCTGCGGGGCGACCCACGTGGTCGCGGGCGCCTGCGGCGTGCAAGCGCGCCGGCGCAGCACGCGCTCGAAGTGCGCGGGATCGTGCGCCTTGAGCATGCTGGCCTCGCGCGGCAGGTGGAAGTCCCACAGCCGCGAGATCCAGAAGCGCAGCGCGCCGGCGCGCAGCATGGCGGGCAGCAGCGTGCGCTCGGCGGCGGTCAGCGGGCGCACCGACTGGTAGGCGTCCAGCAGCGCGGCGCTGCGCGCGGCGTCGGGCGTGCCGGTGGGCAGGTCGATCGCCCAGTCGTTCAGGCACACGGCGATGTCGAACAGCCAGGTGTCGGTGCCGGCGAAGTAGAAGTCGAACACGCCGGTCAGGCGGGGGGGCTCGCCGGGCGCGCCCTCGCTGAACATCGCGTTGTCGCGGAACAGGTCGGCATGCACCGGCCCGCGCGGCAGCGCGGCATAGGCGGAGGAGGCGGCCACGTGGTTCTGGTAGGCCAGCTCGCCCGCCAGCAGGGCGGCCTGGCGCTCGTCCAGGTGGGGCATGACCACCGGGGCGGTCTCGTTCCACCAGGCCAGGCCGCGCAGGTTGGGCTGGATACGCGGGAAGTCGCGCGCCGCCAGGTGCATGCGCGCCAGCAGGGCGCCGAGTTCGCGGCAGTGGTGCTCGCCCGGCGCCAGCTCGCTGCGGCCGGCCAGCCGGCGGACCACGGCGGCGGGCTTGCCGGCCACGGTGTGCAGCAGGGCGCAGGGGGCGTTGGCCGCCACTTCCAGCGGATGCGCATCGGCGGCGGGGGCCGCCTGGGCCGGGTCGGCCGCGGGCTCGGGCACCGGCAGGCCGCGCTCGGCCAGGTGCTTCATCAGGCACAGGTAGTAGGGCAGCTGGTCGGCGTGCAGGCGCTCGAACAGCGTCAGCACCCATTCGCCCTGGTCGGTGCCGGCGAAGTAGTTGGTGTTCTCGATGCCGCCCTCGATGCCGCGCAGCGACTGCAGCTCGCCCAGGCCCAGCCGGCGCATGAGGGCGCCGGCCTCTTCGGCGCCGACTTCGGTGAAGACCGCCACGGTGCGGCCGTCAGAACTTCAGCACATTCCAGACCCGCGGGCCCTTGTCGCCGCCGCCGGTGGCGGCGCTGCCCTGGCGCGACGGGTCGGCCGGCATGACCTCGTAGGAGGGCATGTTGTTCTTCGGCTGCACGGTGATGTTCTGGGTGACGCCGCCGTAGCGCAGCTCCTCCACGCGGGCGCCCTTGTCCTCGACCGTGATGTGCTCGATCTTCTGGTTGCGGCGCCCGTCCAGCGGCTCGCCCTGCGCCGGCTGCGCCTCGGCGGGGGCCGGCGCGGGCTGGGCATGGAGCAGGGCCGGGGCCAGGGCGCAGCCCGCCGCCAGCAGCGCGGCGTGCAGGGGGGCGAGGAGGTGCGTGCGGGTCATGCCCGGCATTGTAGGTGGGGGCCTGCGCGCGCGCTGTCGGCCGCTGCCGCCTCCCGGGCGCCGAATGCGCCTTCGCGCCGGGCGGGCACAATGGTTTTTTCCGCGCCGCTGCAAGGTCCGCCGTGTCCCCCGGCGGCCTGCGTGCGCCAAGGTGTAGTTCCAATGACCGACAAGAAGACGCTGTTGCTCGTCGACGGCTCCAGCTACCTGTACCGTGCCTTCCACGCCATGCCCGACCTGCGGGCGGTGCCGGGCGACCCCAAGAGCCCGGCCACCGGCGCCATCCGGGGCATGATCAACATGATGCAGGCGCTGCGCCGCGAGGTGCGGGCGGACTACGTGGCCTGCATCTTCGACGCACCCGGCAAGACCTTCCGCGACGACTGGTACCCCGAGTACAAGGCGCACCGCTCGCCCATGCCCGACGACCTGCGCACGCAGATCGAGCCGATCCACCACGTGGTCAAGCTGCTCGGCTGGCCGGTCCTCAGCGTGCCCGACGTGGAGGCCGACGACGTGATCGGCACGCTGGCACGCACCGCGGCCGGGCAGGGCATCGAGGTGATCGTCTCCAGCGGCGTCAAGGACCTGTCGTAGCTCGTCGACGAGCACGTCACCATCATCGACACCATGAACGGCAAGCGCCGCGACGTGGCCGGCGTGACGGCGGAGTTCGGCGTACCGCCGGCGCTGATGATCGACTACCAGAC
>NZ_JBIQNC010000030.1:17744-29014 GCF_044462705.1 Xenophilus sp. | reverse complement strand
TGGCCATCCGCGAGCAGGACAGCGATGCGCTCAAGGCCTTCTACGAGCAGTACGGCTTCAAGAGCCTGGTCAAGACGCTGGAGGCGCACGCCGTGCAGCCCGAGCGGCTGGAGGAGGCGGACATTCCCGAAGGCGGCACCGGGCTGCTCGACGGCTTCGAGGTCGCGGCGGCCGAGCGCGCCTCCAACCTGGTCTACGAGACGGTGCTCACCTGGGCGCAGTTCGACGCCTGGCTGGAGCGGATCGAGGCCGCCGAGCTGACGGCGCTGGACACCGAGACCACCTCGCTGGACGAGATGCGCGCCGAGATCGTGGGCATCAGCTTCAGCGTCAAGCCCGCCGAGGCCGCCTACATCCCGCTCACGCACGACTACCCCGGCGCGCCCGAGCAGCTGCCGCGCGAGGAGGTGCTGGCGCGCCTGAAGCCGTGGCTGGAGAACCCCGGGCGCCGCAAGCTCGGCCAGCACATCAAGTACGACCGCCACGTCTTCGCCAACCACGGCATCGAGGTGCAGGGCTACGTGCACGACACCATGCTGCAGAGCTACGTGCTGGAGGTGCACAAGCCCCACGGCCTGGCCAGCCTGGCCGAACGCCACCGCGGCCGCACCGGCATCGACTACGAGGACCTGTGCGGCAAGGGCGCGCATCAGATCCCCTTCAGCCAGGTGGCGATCGAGAAGGCGGCCGAATACTCCTGCGAGGACAGCGACCAGACGCTGGACGTGCACCTGGCGCTGTGGCCGAAGCTGCAGGCCGACGAACGGCTGCGCTTCGTCTACGAACTGGAGATCGCCAGCAGCGAGACGCTCTACCGCATGGAGCGCAACGGCGTGCTGATCGATGCGGCCACGCTCTCGGCGCAGAGCCACGAGCTGGGCCAGCGCATCATGGCGCTGGAGCAGGAGGCCTACGCCATCGCCGGCCAGCCCTTCAACCTGGGCAGCCCCAAGCAGATCGGCGAGATCTTCTTCGAGAAGCTGGGCCTGCCCGTCGTCAAGAAGACCGCCAAGGGCGCGCCCAGCACCGACGAGGAGGTGCTGGAGAAGCTGGCCGAGGACTATCCGCTGCCCGCCAAGATCCTGCAGCACCGGGGCCTCTCGAAGCTCAAGGGCACCTACACCGACAAGCTGGCGCAGATGGCGCTGCCGCGCACCGGCCGCGTGCACACCCACTACGCCCAGGCGGTGGCGGTGACGGGGCGCCTGTCGAGCAACGACCCGAACCTGCAGAACATCCCCGTGCGCACGGCCGAGGGCCGCCGCATCCGCGAGGCCTTCATCGCCGCGCCGGGCCACGTGATCGCCAGCGCCGATTACTCGCAGATCGAGCTGCGCATCATGGCCCACATCAGCGAGGACGAGGCGCTGCTGGCCGCCTTCCACGACGGCATGGACGTGCACCGCGCGACGGCGGCGGAAGTCTTCGGCGTCGCGCCGGACCAGGTCAGCAGCGAGCAGCGCCGCTACGCCAAGGTGATCAACTTCGGCCTGATCTACGGCATGAGCAGCTACGGCCTGGCGCGCAACCTGGGCATCGACAACACGGCCGCCAAGACCTACATCGAGCGCTACTTCGCGCGCTTCGCCGGCGTGAAGCACTACATGGACGAAACCCGCGCCAGCGCCAAGGAGCGCGGCTACGTCGAGACGGTGTTCGGCCGGCGCCTGTACCTGCCCGAGATCAATTCGCCCAACGGCCCGCGCCGCGGCGCCGCCGAGCGCGCCGCCATCAACGCGCCCATGCAGGGCACGGCGGCCGACCTGATCAAGCTGAGCATGAACAAGGTGCAGTCGGTGCTCGACGCCGAAGGCGGCGCGACGAAGATGATCATGCAGGTGCACGACGAACTGGTGTTCGAGGTGCCCGAGGCCGAGGTCGACTGGGTGCGTGCCGAGGTGCCGCGCATCATGGCCGGCGTGGCCGAACTCAAGGTGCCGCTGGTGGCCGAGATCGGCACCGGGCCGAACTGGGAGAAGGCACACTGAGCCCGGTACGCGCCACGGCTGCGGGGATGGCCCTGCTCGGGCTGGCGGTGGCGCTGGCCGCAGCGCAATCGTCCGCAGCCGGGGCGGGCCCTTTGGCGAAGATGCCTCCCACAGGCGTGCAGACCTGTCTGGCCCTCGATGCGAACAAGGACGACTGGCCGACGCCGCAGCCCTGCAACGGCACCGGCCCCCTGCGCCTGCTCCCCAAGCAGGACGGCATGCTGGGCGCGGGCCTGCCTGCCTACGAGGCCGTGGCCGGCCGCCCCTTGACCGAATGCGTGCGTGACCGCGTGTCCGGCCTGGTCTGGGAGGGCAAGCCCGACAGCGGCCAACTGCAGCGGATGGCGACGACGGCCGGGCCGCAGGGCACGGGCAAGCTGCTCGACAGCTATGGGCCGCACAACGCGCCCCGGCCGGGCAGCCGGGCCAACACCGACGCCTATTCCTACCACGGCGACGGCCGGCCCGGCGACGCCATGGCCTATGTGACGCAGGTCAACGCCATGCGGCTGTGCGGCTACACCGATTGGCGGCTGCCCACCACGGCCGAACTGTTCGGCATCGCCGACGTGAACACGCTGATGGACACCGACGAGGCGTCCCGGAGGCTGGCGGCCAGGCGGCCGTCCATCGACGAGCGATGGTTTCCCAACACGGTGGCGGGGCACTACCTGACATCCGAGCCGATGGACCAGACGAGGATGTGGTGCGTCGATTTCAGGAAGGCCTTTGTGTACGGCTGCAATCGCCGGATGCGCAGCCACACGCAGCCGCTGTTCGTGCGCCTGGTGCGCGGCCCGGAAGCGCCCGAAACCGGCCGCTGGCGCGAGGCGGCCGACGAGCGCGGCGTGCCCGGCGGCGTGGTGGAGGACCGTCTGACCGGCCTGGTGTGGCGCCGCTGCGAGGAGCCTCGGACGTGGAATGGCAGACGCTGCACCGGGTCCGCCAGGCGCTACGGCTACGTGCAGGCCGTGCGGCACGCCGGTGGCCAGCCGGGCTGGCGCCTGCCCACCGTCAAGGAAATGAACAGCCTGGTGGAGCGCTGGTTCGAGAAGCTGGACGTCCCTCCCGCGGACTTTCCCGCGACGGGCGCCGAGCCGCTGCGCCGGGGCTTCTGGTCCTCCACGGTCTGCACCGCCAGCCCGGAGACCGATACCGCGCGCGCTTCCATCAGCGCCTGGGCGCTGGGCGATGAAGGCAACCTCTACTGCGAGGCGCGCGTCATGGGGCTCGGCGTGCGGCTCGTGCGCGAGTGAGGACGCCGCCGGCGCGGCGCGCGGCATGCCCGTGCCGCGCCAGTGGCTTCGCCGGCGCGTTCGCCGCGGCGCCCCTAGACTGCGCCTTCCTCCCCCTCAACTCCGAAGGAAGGCCTTTCTCATGCTCGACGACGACCTGAAACGCGACTTCGACTCCCTGCGCCCGGGCGAGAGCACCGAGTCCGGCGCCACGCGGCGCACCGCCCTGAAGGCGGCGCTGGGCGTGGGCTACGCGGCCGCCACCCTGCCGATCGCTGCGCAGACCGCCATCCAGACCTCGGACGAGGGCCTGAAGGCCGGCCCGGTGAAGTACCCGGTGGCCGGCTTCGAGGTGCCGGCCTACGCTGCCGCGCCGGCCGGCAGGACGGGGCTGCCGGTGGTGCTGGTGATCCAGGAGATCTTCGGCGTGCACGCGTACATCGCCGACACCTGCCGCCGCTTCGCCAGGCAGGGCTACCTGGCCATCGCGCCGGAGCTGTACGCGCGGCAGGGCGACCCGAAGGGCTACACCGAGGTGCCGAAGCTCATGGCCGAGGTCGTCTCCAAGGTGCCCGACGCGCAGGTGATGGCCGACCTCGACGGCGCGCTGGCCTGGGCCCGCGCCAACGGCGGCAACACCGACAAGGCCGGCATCACCGGCTTCTGCTGGGGCGGGCGCATCGTGTGGCTGTATGCCGCCACCGGCAAGGTCAAGGCCGGCGTGGCGTGGTACGGGCGCTTGGTCGGCCAGGCCAGCGAGCTGACGCCGAAGCACCCCATCGACGTCGCGGCCGGCCTGCAGGCCCCGGTGCTGGGCCTGTACGGCGGCAAGGACCAGGGCATCCCCCTTGACACGGTCGATAAGATGAAGGCGGCATTGGCTACCGGCACCCCGGCGGCCAAGGCCTCCCAGTTCGTCGTGTACCCGGATGCGGGCCACGCCTTCCATGCCGACTACCGGCCCAGCTACGTCCAGGCCGCGGCCGAGGACGGCTGGCAGCGGGCGTTGGCCTGGTTCAAGGCGCACGGCGTGGCGTAGCGGCCCCGCCGCTTTCGCCGCCGGGAGCGCGGGCCGTCCTTCGGGGCGGCCCTTTGTTTTTCATGAGGAGCGGCGGGCGCCGGCGCCCGACCGGATGGCAGTCATGACCTTGATGGCAGTTCTTGCCGCGACGCTGATCGCGGGCATCGGCAGTGTGTGGGTGGCGGCGGCGCTGTTGCGCCTGGGCGTGCGCGGCAGCACCGGCGGCGGCGCGCACGGACCGCAGTACCTGCTCAGCCTGGCGGCCGGCGCGCTGCTGGCCACGGCCTTCATGCACCTGCTGCCCGAGGCCTTCGAGAGCCGCGTCGAGCCCGGCGTGCTGTTCGCCGTGCTGCTGGGCGGGCTGGTGCTGTTCTTCCTGCTCGACAAGGCCGAGCTGTGGCACCACGGGCACGAGCATCACCATGGCGGCGAGGCGCCGGCGCACGACCACGGCGGGCACGACCACCACGGCCACGGCGCGCATGCGCACGCCGCCCCCCGCGCGACGGGCGGCTGGACCGTGCTCACCGGCGACAGCGTCCACTGCTTCGGCGACGGCGTGCTGATCGCCTCCGCCTTCATCGCCGACCTGCGCCTGGGCGTGCTGGCGGCGCTGGCGGTGCTGGCGCACGAGGTGCCGCACCACATCGGCGACCTGGTGGTGCTGCGCCAGAACGCGCCCGACCTGCGGGCGGCGCTGCTCAAGGTCTCGCTGGCCGGCACCATGACGGCGCTGGGCGGGGTGGTGGGCTGGTGGCTGGTCGAGCGGTTCGAACCCTGGCTGCCCTACTTCCTGGTGCTGGCCGGCAGCAGCTTCGTCTACGTCGCGCTGGCCGACCTGATCCCCCAGCTGCAGCGCCGCCTGACGGCGGGCCAGACGGCGGCCCAGATCGGCTGGCTGCTGGCGGGCATCGTGCTGGTCACCGCCGTCAGCCGGCTGGCGCACGGCGAGGGCCACGAGCACGGCCATGACCACGACCACGCCGAGCAGGCGCACGACGAACACGACGGCCACAAGCACTGACGGCCGCGGCGCGCAAGCAATGGCCCCACCCGGTGCATGCCCGGAGGGTGGCGCCGCGGCGCCCGCAGGTTCAACATCGGGGCCATGCCGCCAGCGGCCGCCAGGAGAGGGCCGCCGGCGGAGCCACCCGAGAAGAAGGAGCGCTCGCCATGCCTGCCACCGACCCCTCCCGCCCTGCCCACATCCGTGCCGAGGAGCCGGACGATGCGGCGATCGACGACGACCTGGACGATGACGAGGCCGCGGCCGAGGACGACCTGCCCGACGACGACCTCACCGACACCGGCCTGGACCTGAGCGAGGCCAGCGACCTCGACGCCGACAACGTGCTGGCCGACGAGGAAAGCGCCCGGGTGGTGCAGGCGCCGGATTGAGCGCCCAGCCTCCGGGCCGGCTATTCCAGCGTGAAGCCGACCTTGATCGTCACCTGCCAGTGGGCCACCTTGCCGTCCTGCACGTGGCCGCGCGTCTCGATCACCTCGAACCACTGGATGTTGCGCACCGACTCGCTGGCCTTGGCGATGGCGCGCTGCACCGCGTCGTCGCTGCTGGTGGGCGAGGAGCCGGTCAGTTCGATGCTCTTGTAGACATGGGCGCTCATGGTGTGTCTCCTGGTTGGGAGCTGCCATCCTACGCATCCGCGCCGCGCTGCACCGCCTTGCCGGCGCGCGCGGTGGGGGCAAATCCGGGGCGCCGTGATGCCTGACGCCGCTTCTTCGCTGCGCACCCGCTGCTGCATCGTCGGCGGCGGCCCGGCCGGCCTGATGCTGGCCCTGCTGCTGGTGCGTGCCGGCGTGCCGGTCACGGTGCTGGAGAAGCACGGCGACTTCCTGCGCGACTTCCGCGGCGACACGGTGCACCCTTCCACCCTGCGCGTGATGGACGACCTGGGGCTGCTGGACGCCTTCCTCGCGCGCCCGCACGACGAGGTGCGGCAGCTGGAGGCGGTGGTGTTCGGCCGGCGCGTGCCGGTGGCGGACTTCACGCGCCTGCGCGGCCTGCCGCGCGACTTCATCGCGCTGATGCCGCAGTGGGACTTCCTCGATTTCCTGCGCGACGAGGCCGAGCGCCACCCGCACTTCCGCCTGCTGCTGAACACCGAGGGCCTGGGCCTGGTGGAGCAGGGCGGCCGCGTGGCCGGCGTCACCGCGCGCGGGCCGCAGGGGCCGCTGAGCGTCGAGGCCGACCTCGTGGTGGCCTGCGACGGCCGCCGCTCGGTGCTGCGCGAGGCCGCCGGCCTGGCCGTGCGGACGCTGGGCGCGCCCATCGACGTGCTGTGGATGCGCCTGCCCAAGGCGCCCGGCGAAGGCAACCAGACCGGCGGCTTCGTCAGCCCGGGCCACTTCATGGCCACCATCGACCGCCACGACTACTGGCAGTGCGCCTACCTGATCGCCAAGGGCGGCTTCGAGGCGGTGCGCGAGCGGGGGCTGGAGGCCTTCCGCGCCGAGGTGGCCGCCGCCGCGCCGCCGCTGGCCGACCGCGTGCAGCACATCGCCGGATGGGACGACGTGAAGCTGCTGTCCGTCGCGGTCGACCGCCTGGAGCGCTGGTGGAAGCCCGGCCTGCTGTGCATCGGCGACGCGGCGCACGCGATGTCGCCGATCGGCGGCGTGGGCATCAACCTGGCCGTGCAGGACGCGGTGGCGACGGCGAACCTCCTGCGCGCCGCGCTGGCCGCGCCTGCGGTGCCGCCGGCGCGGCTCGATCCGCTGCTGGCGCGGGTGCAGCGCCGCCGCCTGCTGCCGGCGCGCGCCACGCAGGCGGTGCAGGTGGCGATCCAGCGGCGCGTGCTGGCCCCGGTGCTGCAAGGTGCACCGCCGCCCGAGCGGCTGCCCCTGCCGCTGCGGCTGCTGCAGCGCTGGCCGGCGCTGCGCGCGCTGCCGGCCTATGCGGTCGGCGTCGGGCTGCGCCCCGAGCGGGCGCGCGGCTACTTGCCGCCGTCGGTGTAGCGGGTCACGCTGTCGGCGGCCATGCTGTAGCCGCTGGTGCCCATCATCGAGTCGTTGCGCTGCGTCGCCAGCCGGCCCGTGACCCAGACCGTGTCCATCGCGCGGAACTTCGCTGGCGTGCGCGGCCGCACGTGCAGGATCTGGTTGGCCGGCGGCGGCGGCGTGTGGATGCAGGCGCCGAAGTAGGGCACCAGCAGGAATTCGGTGACGCCGCCGCCCTTGGCCTCCTCCAGCGGCACGATGAAGCCCGGCAGCTTCACCAACTGCCCGTTCATCTCGGGATTGACCGGCGCGTTGTTCGACACCTCCTGCATCTTCATCAGCAGCTCGCTGGCGCGCGGGTCGGCGTCGTCCAGCTTCGAGAGGTCGATGTCCTTGAACGCCTGGGACGGGTCCCAGTCCTTCGGCACCAGTTCCTCCCAGGTGATCTGGCGCGCCTGGCCCGACGCCGCCTTGGCCGGGGCGCCCTTGCCGCCCAGCGGGTTGGCGGCGGTGGTGGCCTCGGGCGCGGGGCCGGCGGCCAGGGCGGTGGTCGCGATGAAGGCAGCGAGCAGGGTGAAGGGGTGGAAGCGGTTCATCGTCAGATCCTGGGAGACAGGCCGTCGGCCAGCGAGAGGCGGTAGGCGCGCACGCCGGGCAGCAGGCTGGCCAGCCAGCCGGCGGCGAGCAGGGCGGCCAGCAGCAGGCCCTCGTTCAGTGTAGGAGCGGCCAGCCGCAGTGCCAGGCCGTAGTGGGCCTGCAGCCAGGGCCCCAGCGCGGCGATGCCCAGCGCCGCCAGCAGCGTGCCCAGGGCCACGCCCAGCACGGTGACGATGGCGCCTTCCAGCGCCAGCAGCGCCAGCACGTGGCGCGCGCCCGCGCCCACCGCGCGCAGCACCGCCAGCTCGCGGCGGCGCTCGTTCAGCCCCGCCATCACCACCGACACCAGCCCGGCCAGGCTGACGATGCCGACCAGCCCCGACAGCGCCAGCAGCGCCTTCTCGCCCACGCCGATCACCTGCCACAGCTCGTCCAGCGCGACGCCGGGGAGGATCGCCATCAGCGGCTCCTCCGGGTAGGTCTGCACCCAGCGCTGCACGGCGAACACGGCGGCGCGGTTCTTCAGGCCCACCAGCGCGGCCGTCACGTTCTTGGGGCGCAGGTCGAACTTGCGCACCTGCTCGGCCGGAATCTTCAGGCCCGGCATCGGCGCGCCGCCCGCCCATTCGAGGTGGATGGCCTCCATCGCCTCCAGGCCGATGTGCACGGTGCGGTCGATCGGCGTGCCGGTGCGCTTGAGGATGCCGACCACGGTGAAGGGCTTGTCGGCGTGCTCGGGCGTGAGTTCGCCGGTGCCGTGCGCCAGGGTGATCTTCTGGTCGATGCGGTAGCCGAGCTGCTCGGCCACGTCGGCGCCGATGACGGCGTCGAACAGGCCGGAGAAGGGCTGCCCCTCGTCCAGCAACTGTTCGCCGCGCCGCACGTGCGCGAAATAGGCGCGCGTGGTCGCCACCACCGGAAAACCGCGGTGCGAGTCGCCCAGCGACAGCGGCACCACCCAGGCCACGCCCGGGTGCTGCTCCAGCGCCTGCACGCTCTTCCAGCCGATGTTGTTGGTCGCGCTGCCGATGTGGAACACCGAGTACAGCAGCAGCTGCGTGCTGCCGGTGCGCGCACCGACGATCAGGTCGGTGCCCGAGACGGCGGAGGCGAAGTTCTCGCGCAGCTCGGTGCGGATGCGCTCCACGCCCAGCAGCAGCAGCGTGGCCAGCGCGATCGAGAACACGGTGAGGGCCAGGGTGAAGCGCCGGTTCCAGGCGCTCTTCCAGGCGATGGAGAGCAGGGCGGTCATGCGGGCTGTGCGTGGGCAGCGGCCCGGTTGATCTCGGGCAGCAGCACGTGCCGGCCGAAGCGCTCGGCGATGCGCCGGTCGTGGCTCACGAAGACCAGGGCGCTGCCGTGCGATGCGCAGGCCGCCAGCAGCACGTCGAGGAAGGCTTCGCGCCGGTCCTCGTCCAGCGCCGAGGTCGGCTCGTCGGCGATCACCACCTCGGGCCGGCCGACCAGCGCGCGCGCCGCGGCCACGCGCTGCTGCTGGCCCACCGAGAGCTGCAGCGCGCTGCGCTCCCAGAGGTCCGCGCCGATGCCCATGCCGGTGAGCAGCTGCTCGGCCTGCGCGCGCGAGCCCTGGGCCCGCCGCCGGGCCGAGAAGCGGCAGGGCAGCAGCACGTTGTCCATCACGCTCAGGTAGGGCAGCAGGTTGAACTGCTGGAAGATGTAGCCCACGTGCGCCACGCGGCGGCGGTCGCGGGCGCTGCCGCCCAGCGCGGCCCAGTCCTGGCCCAGCAGGCTGACCCGGCCGCTGCCCGCCACCAGCACGCCGGCCAGCAGCGACAGCAGCGTGCTCTTGCCGCAGCCGCTGGGCCCGTGCAGGAACACCGCCTCGCCGGCGCGCACCTCGAACTGCGCGATGTCGATGCAGGGCGCCGCGGCGCCCGGCCAGGTGAAGCGCAGTTCGTGCGCCTGCAGGACCGCGATGGACCCGGCCGGGCTCACTTGCCCCACTCGATGCGGGCGGCCGGGCGTTTGAGGCTGCGCTTGAACTGGCCGTCGGGCGCCGCGATCTCGGCGTCGATCTGGCGCAGGTTCGGGAAAGCCTCGAACAGCTCGGTGTCGACGGCCCGGACCTTGGCGGTGTTGGCGCAGTTGAAGGCGAAGCTGGCCTGCAGCTCGGCGTGGCCGTCCTTCGGCGCCTCGCCCTGGCCCAGCCCGATCACCGGCGCATCGAGCTGCACCGGGCCGAGCTTGCAGCCGGCGGCGGCATCGAGCTTGAACAGGTGGTCGGCCGCGCGCAGGCGGGCGGCCATCTGCTCCACCAGGTTCTTCTCGACGTCGGTGCGCGGCGCGCGCTCGAAGCCCAGCAGGCTGTCCAGCGGCGCCTCCATGCCGATGGTGACGGCCGGGCCGTCGACCGCGACGGTCAGTTCGGCCTTGCCGTGCACGTGGGCGTGCTGGGTGCGGGCCTGGGCATGCGCCGCGGTCCATGCCGGCGCCATCAGGGCGCCGAAGGCCAGCAGCGAGGGAAGAAGAAGGGTGCGGCGTAGGAAGGTGCGTGTCATGCGTCGATGGCTCTCAGGGCTCGGCCCCCTGGCGGGTCGGCAGCCCGGGCGTGTTGCTCCATTCGCTCCAACTGCCCGCGTACAGGCCGGTGCTGCCCAGGCCGGCGATGCGCATGGCCAGGACGTTGGGCACCGCGCTCACGCCGCTGCCGCAGTGGTGCACCACCGTGGCCGGGTCGCGGCCGCCCAGCAACGTCTCGAACTCGGCGCGCAGTTGCGCGGCGGGCTTGAAGCGGCCGTCGGGCGCGAGGTTGTCGGAGAAGGGGCGGTTCAGCGCCCCGGGGATGTGACCGGCGATCGGGTCCAGAGGTTCCACCTCGCCGCGGTAACGGGGTGCAGCGCGGGCATCGATCAGTGTCTGCGCCGGGTCGTCCAGGCGGGCGGCGACGGTGCGCGTGTCCACCAGCGCCACGCGCGGCGGGCCGGGCTCGAAGTGGGACTGGAAGTGCGCCGGCTCGTCGCCGGAGGCCACCGGCCGGCCCGCGGCCTGCCAGGCCTGCAGGCCGCCGTCGAGCACGGCTGCGGCCTCGTGGCCCATCCACTGCAGCATCCACCACAGGCGGCCGCAGTAGTTGGCGCCGTTGCGGTCGTACACGACGGCCTGCATGTCGCCGGCGAAGCCGACGGAGGACAGCCAGGCCGCGAACTTCTCGCGGCTGGGCAGCGGATGGCGGCCGCCGGACGCCGGACGGTCGGCCTCGTGCGCCACGATCACCCGGCCGTCGGGGCCGGGCGCGCCGTGCCTGGCGCTCAGGTCGGCGTCGAGGTGGGCGTAGACGGCGCCGGGGATGTGCGCCTCGCGGTACTGCGCGGCGCCCGCCTCGGGCTTCATCAGGTCGAAGCTGCAGTCGAACACCATCAGCTTCGCCTTGGCGTCCATCAAGGCCTGGAGTTCGTCGGCGGTGATGAGGGTGCTGTAGGTCGTCATGGCGCGCGCAAGGAAAGGCAAGCG